>NZ_JBHTWX010000005.1:0-145617 GCF_042792155.1 Kitasatospora sp. NPDC056651
CCGCTGCGCCTTCTTGAGCCTCTTCTCCGCCCGGCGAAGGAAGCGCGGGCTTTCGATCTTCGTGCCGTCGGACAGGATTGCGAAGTGGGTCAGGCCCAGGTCGATGCCGACCACGCTGTCCGTACCCGGCAGCGCCTCGGGGTCGGTCTCGACCACGAACGAGGCGAAGTAGCGGCCCGCGCTGTCCTTGACCACGGTCACCGTGGACGGGGTCAAAGGCAGGGAACGGGACCACTTCACGGCCACGTCACCGACCTTTGGAAGCCGGAGCTTTCCCCCGGTTGTGATCTTCCACCCGGCGTTCGCGGTGAAGCGGATCGCCTGCCGGGTGTCCCTCTTGGACTTGAAGCGGGGTGCGCCCATGCGCGGGCGCTTGCCCTTGAGGCCGTCGAAGAAGTTCCGGTAGGCGGTGTCCAGGTCCCGGAGGGACTGTTGCAACACGACCGATGACACCTCGGCGAGCCATGCCCGCTCGGGGGTCTTCTTCGCGGCGGTGAGCTGCTTGGACAGCTCACCCGACGCAACGAACGGCAGCCCGGCGGCGCGGGCGGTCTCACGGACGCGGAGCGCGTCGTTGAAGACGACCCGAGCACACCCGAACGCCCTCGCCAACGCCATGCGCTGACCGGTGCTCGGGTACACGCGGAAGCTGTACCGAAGCTGCATGTCAACCACTATACCCTTTGGTTTATGTCACCACGATGGAACCAAAATCCCGATGTCCGCACAGGACGTCACGTCATCCACGACTTGCATGTCCACTTGGTTTTTGTCACGAAGTATCGACGCGAGGCAATGACCGACGCCATGCTGACGCGATGCGAAGAGATCATGCGGGAGGTATGCGCCGACTTCGAAGCCGAGCTGAAGCAGTTCAACGGCGAGGACGACCACGTGCACCTCCTGGTGCACTATCCGCCGAAGGTCCAGCTCTCCAAGCTGGTCAACTCCCTCAAGGGCGTCTCGGCCCGGCTGCTGCGCAAGGAGTACGACACGCACGTGCGCCGGTACCTGTGGGGCGGACACTTCTGGTCCGGCTCCTACTTCGCCGGGAGCTGCGGCGGCGCACCGCTGACCGTGGTCAAGCAGTACATCGAGAACCAGAAGCGACCCGTCTGATCGTTACCCCGAGACGCAGCGAACTCCGGCGCTCCGCGCCTCCGGCCCAAGGATGGCCCTCACCCCCGCCCTGAAGGGCGGAGCACTGGCCAAGATCAGAGGTAGAAGGCCTTCTGGACGTCCGGCGAGGCCGCGTTGAGCTCGTCGAGGAAGAGGCAGTACGGCTCGTCGCGGGCGATCTGCTCGGGCGGGCAGAACCGGGAGCGGCCCTCGGGGGTGAGCTGCGGGACGCCGATCAGGTCCTCCGGGGCGAGCTGGGTGCCGACCAGGCTCACGCACTCCAGGCCGAGCGACTCGGCGAACGCCCTGACCAGGGAGGACTTCCCGATCCCGGGGGCGCCCCAGAGGAACACCGGACGGACGGTGGCCAGGCCGAGCAGCAGCTCGGGGATCTGGGCGGGCGAGACGCTGACTGCTCCCTGCACGGGGCTCCTTCGCGGCGACGGTGCGTGACCGGCCCAGTGTGCGCCGCGAGTTGGCCGGGCGCATCAGCTTTTCCGGCGGCCCGGGCCGGCATCCGCCGGCTCCGGTCACGCCCCTGCCAGCAGACGCCAGTCAGCCGCAGCCTCCGACGCCTCGAACCCGCCGCCGGCCGTCACCAGACAGCGCCCCCTTGCCGAGGGCCGCGAGCCGATGGCGCTCCTCGACTCCTGCCTGGCGGATCAGGTGGCCTTCTGCCCTGTCGCTCGGTCGGTTCGCCCAGGGGCGGCGGCTCTGGCGAATCGCGAGTGGCCGCCGGTGGAAGCCGCATCCGCATCCGCATCCGTCCGGTGTTCGGCTGTACCCCGGCCGGCTACGCCTCCACACCGGAACGCCCCTCTGCGGCGCCGCTCCTGTTGACGGAGTGGTGTCACAGAGGGGCGGAGGTGGGCTTGGTCAGGCCCTGCACATGACCAGGGCGCGGCTCTGGCCGATGTGGGAGCGGGTTGTCCAGGAGTTGGCGTTCTGCGGGTCGGGGGCGTCCAGCTCGATCTCGTCGTCGATGGCGCCGAAGCCGTCGAGGCCCAGACGGCTGTCCCGTCCGCCGCCTGCGATCTGTGTGCCCTGGGGGCAAGTGGCGCGGGCCACCTGGCCCTTCTGGGACCAGTCGGAGGCGACGACGGTGGGCACGGGCGCGCCCTGGGCGCACATGGCAAAGGCGCGGGTCTGGCCGCTCTTGGCCTGGACCATCCAGGTGTTGGCGCTGTCGGGGGCGGGCCCGTTGGCCTCGACGCCGTCGCTGAGCGCGCCGGTGAAGTTGGTTCCGATGCGGGCGTCCTGGCCGCCGCCGACCAGGCCGTAGCCACTGGGGCAGGTGGCCTTGGCGATCCATCCGGCCTGGGACCAGTCGGAGGCGACGACGGTCAGCGCGGGGGCTCCGGCGGCGCACAGCGCCATCGCGCGGGCCTGACCCCTCTTGGCCTGCGCGGACCAGGTGTCGGAGACGGTCGCGTCGGGGGCGTTGAGTTCGATGTCGTCGTTGACGTCCCCGTTGATCAGTGTCTCCAGCCGGGTGTCCCGGCCGCCGCCGATCAGACGCTGGCCCGCCGGGCAGGTGGCCTTGGCGATCCATCCGGCCTGGGACCAGGCGGAGGGGACGACGGTGGGCACGGGCGCGCCCTGGGCACACACGGCGAAGGCGCGGGCCTGGCCCCTACTGGCCTGGACCATCCAGGTGTTGACGGTGCTCGGGTCGGGCCCGTTGGCCTCGACGCTGTCGACGACCGTCTTGAAGGTCGCGTTGGCATAGAGGTTGGCGTCCTGCCCGCCGCCGACCAGGCCGTAGCCGCTGGGACAGGTGGCCTTGGCGATCCACCCGTCCTGCGACCAGGCGGAGGCCACGATCTTCACTGCCGGGGCGGGCTCGTCCACCGCCCCGGCGGACGGCCCTGCCACTAACACCGCGCCGGCTGCCAGCACCCCTGCGAGGGCGAGGCGGATCCCGTGCATCATTCGAGTCCCTTCACGTGCCACTGAAAACGACGGCCACCCTAGCCAGGGGATCTCGTCGGATGTGCGGTGCGGACCCCGCGCACTGGACCACGGCACGTTCAAACCACCTGTTCGGGTGAATGCCAGTCACCGTCACCGGACAGCGCCCCCTCGCCGAGGGCCGCGAGCCGATGCGGCCTCCGCTGAGGCGTCCGGCCCTCGGGGGTCGAGACCGGTGAGCTCGCATGTTGATGTGTCGCGTATTCGCTGGGATTTGCACGGCATCGGTCATGGTGAGTAGCTGGTTCAGGGTGGTTCTCCGCGGGCCGGGTTGTTCATCGCGCGGCGACGGTGCCCGGCAGTTCGCGCCGGGTGCGCAGCGGTGAGAAGAAGACCGGTATCCACACCGTGGCGAGCCCGGCGGCCGCGACCCACAACGCGGTTCGGACGGAGGCGAGTTCGCCCAGCAGCCCGGCCAGGGCCGCACCGATCGCGAGTGAGCCCGTCAGCAGGACGCGCATGGTGGCGTTCATCCGGCCGAGCAGGTGGTCCGGGGTGACGCTCTGACGGAAGCTGACCGTGATCACGTTGTCGACGCCGACCTTGCACGTGATGATCAGCCAGGCGCCCGTGGCGAGCCAGAGGGCCGGTCCGCGGGCGGTCAGCGCCGGCAGGGCGCCGAGGGGCGCGACGGCCAGGCCCATCGACCACAGCAGCCGTCCGGCGCCGAACCGGTGGGCCAGCCGTCGGGCCGACATCGAGCCGATGAGCACGCCGAGGCCACCGACGGCGAAGAACAGGCCGACGACCGCGCCGGAGAGGCCGAGTTCCCGGGCGAACAACACCGGCAGCATGGTCTGGCACAGCTGGATGGACAGGTTCGTCAGTGCTCCGGCGAGCGCGAGAGCCCGCAGGGTCGGGTCGCCGAGCACGAAGCGCAGGCCCTCGCGTATCTCGCGGCCGAGCCCCGCGTCGCGCCGCTCCCGCGGGCGCGGCTCCGGCCGGCGGATGCGCAGCAGGAGGACCGCCGACCACAGGTAGCCGGCCGCGTCGACCACGATCGCCGCCGGGGCGGACAGCAGGGCCGTCAGGAAGCCGCCCGCGCTGCGCCCGCCGATCTGGGTGAGGGCGTCCACCGTCACCAGGTGGGCGTTGGCCTGGGTGAGCCGGTGGCGTCCGACCAGGTAGGGCAGTTGGCTCAGGGTGGCGACGTCGAAGAAGACCGTGGCCACGCCCGTCAGCAGGACCACCAGGTAGAGCTGGTGGATCGTCAGGCAGTCGAGCGACCAGGCGACCGGCACCGACCCGAGGAGCGCGGCCCTGACCAGGTCGGCGGCGACCATCACGGGCCGCTTGCGCATCCGGTCCACCCAGGCCCCCGCCGGCAGGCCGATCAGCAGGAAGGCGAGGGTGCTCAGCGTCGCCAGCAGGCCGACCTGTCCGGGCGAGCTGTGCAGGGCCAGGACGGCGGTCAGCGGTATCGCCAGGGCGCTCACCGCGGTGCCGAGCTTGCTCACCGCGGCGGCGCCGACGAGCAGGCGGAAGCCCGGGTCCCGCAGGACCGGAGGAGACGGATCGGGGGTGGGCGCGGCCGTGTCCGGCCGGTGGGGAAGATCGGTGCTGGTCATGGGGTGAGGTTCCCGCCGCACCGGCCGGCGGGCGAGGAATTTAGGCTGTGCTGAATCCCGGGCCGCCGGCCGCGGGGGTCTTCCGCCGTCGAGGGGGCATCGTGCTGGATCTGGCGTTCTCCGTCCGCGACTTGGCCCGTACCCGGTTCGCCCTGTCGCCGCTGTGGGAGGTGGTGGCCAGTGTCCGGGTGCTGAAGCATCCGGCCGGGAACCCGCTGCACCGCCCGTGGAGCGGCGAGGCCGGACGCCGACTGGCGTCCTCGGGGCTGGACTGGCGCCTGCTCGCCGATCTGGTCCCGGATCCGCCCGGGTCGATCCCGATCTTCCTCGCACCGCCGCCGGCGGGCCCGGCCCGCGATCTGGACAGCGAGTTGGCCGTGCTGCGCGCCACGCCGGCCGAGCAGGTCCGCTCGGGCCTCGGCGCTCCGCACGCGCCGCGTTCGGAGCGCGTCGACCGGCTGCGCGACGATCCGCGCCGCGGCCTCGCCGAACTCGCCGACGTCATCGGGTCGTACTGGGATCTCGTGCTCGCGCCGTACTGGCCCCGCATGCGCTCGCTCCTGGAGGGGGACGTGCTGCACCGTGCCAGGCTGTTCGCCGAGCACGGAGCGGACCAACTGCTGGGCGACCTGGGGCCCGTCGTGACCTGGGACGACGACACCCTGCGCGTCGGGCACCGCTACGTACGCGGCAGCCGGCAACTCGGCGGGCGCGGCCTCCTCCTCGTGCCGTCGGTGTTCGTCTGGCCGCGGGTCTTCTCCGTCGTCAGCCCGAACTGGCAACCCACCCTGCGCTATCCGCCGCGCGGGGTGGCCGCGCTCTGGGAACGGCAGGTCGCCGTCCCGCAGGCCCTGGCCGCGGTCGTCGGCCGCTCCAGGGCCCGGCTGCTGGCCGACCTCGACACGCCCGCCTCGACGACCGAGCTGGCCCGTCGCACCGGGATCACCGCCGGCGGGGTCTCCCAGCACCTGACGGCCCTGCGCGCCGCCGGCCTGGTCGACGCCCACCGCAGCGGCCGGTACGTCCTGTACGTCCGCACCGAGGCGGCGGAGGTCCTGCTCGCCGCGGCGGACGCACGGCGCGACGATGCGTAAGTGCCGCCTTTCGTACCGGAGTTCTCCTCGATGAGGGCCGGCACGAGCACCCGGTTCGCGGGTGACCCGCCAGGGTCTCGGCGGTCTCGACGAGGACGCCTTCACCGGTTCCGTCTACCGGTCCCGGGCCGTCTCACGCTCCGTCCCACACCCCCAGACGCTTGAGTTGACGCTGCCGGAGCCGCTCCAAGGCTGCCGTGAGGCCGAAGATCAGCCCCGTGGTCAGCCCGCCGATCACGACGAACAGCGGGCTGTCGCCATCCTCGCCCGACACCAGCCACAGGAACAGCGTGAGGGGCGCGGCCACCCACAGACCGGCCTGGACCGGGTGCCGGCCCGCCCACTTCTGGAACCGCGTCGGACGCCGTTGCCCGCCCAGGGCCTTGTCGAGAGCCCAGAACCCATCAGCCAGTGACCGTTGCCTTGTCGCCATGGCAGAAGGACAGGGCCGCTGCGCGGCGGCCCCACGGCCGAGGTCGCGACGGCCGAGCGGCCCGCCGGCCGCCACCGCGCGCACCGACGTCGCGTCTCGGGTGATGCCGGGTCGATGATGTCGACAGTCCCAGAGGCCTCACCCCGACCGTCCGGGAGCCGCACGTACGCCTGTCACCCGTGGGTGAACTGCCGTACCTGTCCTGATGGGTGAACGTCGGGGCGGGCTCCCTGACAGCCAACCTGGTAATTCGATGGCACGAAACGCGCCCACCATCGACTCTGGTCACCGTGTCAGAACCCAAGCATCAGATCCGCGCCCTCCACACGGCCACCACCGTGACGGTCTACCAGGCATACGCACCGGAGATCGGCCTGCCCGCCGCCCTCGACGGCCGCTTTCCCGCGACCTGGCAGCGGGACCGGATGACGTGGATCAAGCCGTCGTTCCTCTGGATGATGTATCGCTGCGGATGGGCCGCCAAGGAAGGCCAGGAGACCGTCCTCGCGATCGAAATCACCCGGGAGGGCTTCGAATGGGCCTTAGGAAACGCCTGCCTGACCCACTACGAGCACGGGCTGCATCCCGACCGCGCCACCTGGAAGCGCCGGCTCAAGCGAGCCCTGGCCCGAGTCCAGTGGGACCCCGAACGCGACCTGCGCCTACAGCCGCTCGCTCACCGCTCCCTGCAACTCGGCCTCGCCGGCGAAGCCGCCGAGCGCTACGCGGAGGAGTGGATCGTCTCGATCAGCGACGTCACCACGCTCGCGCACACGATCCATGCCCACGTCAGGGACGGAGCTCTGGACACCGCCCGCCAACTCCTCCCCGCAGAACGCCCTTACCCGGCGAGCGACGGGCTTCTGGCTCATCTGCGCGGCTGAGTCGTGACCGACGATCCGGGACTGCGGACTCCTCGTTCCGGCACCGCCCGCCTGGGCAACTCGCGACGATCCAATACGCGATGCCATCAGCATTTCGAGCGGTGTCCGTCGAACGGGAGTCTCGATCGGATACTCGTGGTCCGCGCCGGGCTCGGGAACAGGGTCTCGTGGTACCTCGGAGGGTGTCTCGTGCAGCCGCCCACAACCCGGTCACGGCCGCGCGCGCGACCGCGCGGGAAGGATCGCAGGGCCGAGAACCCGAACGCGGACGCCACCGGGTCGAGCGGGGTGTGTATCGCGACACAGGCTGTGTCCCACAGCAGTCATGTCTCGTTCGGCAGAGCCTGGACACGGGCTCCTCCGGACCTCGCCCGCGCCGGGTTCATCGGGGTGGCTCAGGCTGGACGGGGAGCGATCGGCCGGGAACGATCGAGGAGTTCGCGGACGTGGGGGTTGCGCCGGTGCGGGCGGGTCGCCGAGAGCATCGCGCGGAAGCGGTCGTCGGCCCGGCCGGACTGGACGTGGGGGAAGTCGTCCAGAGCAAGGTTCCAGCCCTGCACGGCTTCCTCCAGGCGGCCGGCTTCGAGCTGCCACTCGGCGAGCATCGCGCGGTGGCGGACCCGGGCACGCCGGTACACCGCGGGTCGGACCTTCTCGGAGTGCTGGAGCGCGCGGATCGCTCCTTCACGGTCGCCGAGTTCGTAGTTGACCTGGGCGACGTGGTACGAGAGCGAGGCGGGGTCGTAGGAGCCGTGGGCTTTGGCCTTGGACTCGGCCTGTTCCATGGCGACTTCGGCTTCGTGGAGCTTGGCGAGCGCTCCCGCGCGGTCGCCGGTCTGGGCGAGGGCGTGGGCCTGCTGGCCGGCGAGGAAGGCACGCATCCGCGGTCCGGCCTCGGGCGAGGCGGCAGCGGCGGCGTTCGCGTACCGCAACGCAGGAGCGCCGTGGCCGAGTTCGACGGCCTGGACACTCATGCCGCGCAGGGTCGTGCAGTAGGTGAGGTGGTCGCCGGCGGCGAGGGCGAGCTCCAGCGCTTTGGTGTAGTAGGCCTGGCCGAGCAGGTCGAGGCGTTCGTCCACGGCCATGTAGCCGGTCAGGTAGAGGTGGTCGGCGGCGGCCGACAGCATCGCCTTGCGCACCTCGTCGTCGGCGGTGGCCTTCAGATGCGGCGCGATGTTGTTGACCATGAACGCGGCGGCCATCGGGCGGGCGGTCCGGCCGCCGAACTGGTCGTCCAGCTCGCTGATGCGTTCGGTCATGGCGATCACGGCCTCGACCTCGGCCATGCCGATCCTGGTGTGCGGATCGGCCTTCAGCCTCTCGAACCGCCCGATGACGTCCGGCCGGCCGGGGATGGTGAGGGCGACCGAGTACAGGCCGGCCCCGAGAACGCCCCTACGCGATGGGTCCATGTCCATAACCCCCAAATCGATCAACCCCGCCACCGTATCCGCGGACTGGGGCTGAACGTCAGGCTCATCGGCGAAGCCCGCCTCGAACGCGGTGACCGGCCGCCCCAGGCGGCGGGTCAGGGCCTCCAGGACCACCTTCCGGTACTTCGCCATGGGCCGGGTTCCCGAGAGCCAGTGCGAGACGGCGGACTCGTCGTACTTCAGCTTGTACCCGGCCTCGGTGCCGGCCCGGTCGACCGCGCGGGCGAACTCGCCGTTGCTCGCCCATCGGCACTCCGCGACCAGGGCGGAGAGCTTGCCGTTGGGTGTCCGTTCACGCGCTGCCATTGCCGCCCCCGCGTCAGGTTTCAAGGGTTTCAAGCACCCGGAGCGTCTCTACCGTGTTCACGGCGAGCACACACCTGTTGACTCTATGTCAGGCCGAACGAGAGCCCCACGAATCGGGGCTGCTTCGGCTCCACGATCGGCGGCACCGCCCACCTGCTCGTCCATTCCCAGGTGGCCGGTGCCGCTCTCCAGGCCAGTGCCGAAGGGTGCCCCACCGTGGTCGTGCATTCCCATGTCTTCTTCCTGACCAGAGATCCGGTCTCCGTGCCCGTCGCCCGCCGCAGGGTGAGGACCCGAGTCGTCGGCTGGGGCGTCCTGCTCGACGAGGACACCCGGCTCGCGTTGGACACGGTCACCTCCGAGTTGGTGACCAATGCCGTGCGGCATTCCGATCGGCCGATGCTCACCGTTGCCGTCCACGTGAGTGTCCGGCTGCGGCGGGCCCTGGTGGAGGTCTACGACGGGTCGACCGCGTTGCCCCAGCGACGCCAGGCCGGCACGGACGCGGAGAGCGGCCGAGGGCTGGAACTGGTCGAGCGCCTGGCTCTGGCGTACGGCGCGGAGCGGACCGAACGGGGCAAGCGGGTCTGGGCGGAGCTGGCCCTGCCCGAGCAGCCAGTGACTCGGCGCCAGGTCCTCGCCGGTCCGCGTCGCGCGGTCCGGGCCGTCCTTCGCGCGGTCCCGCGTCCCGGACGCTCTGCGATACGTCCGCCGTTCACGCCCGGCAGTACCCGCCCTCGCACCGCCGCCTGAACAGGCTCCGTCCGCACCACCCAGGGAAACCCGCTCCGAAGGGATCAGACCTGATGACCTGTGTGACCAGTACTGATGGGATCCTCGGCCGCCGCGGACTCCGCACCGGCATTGAGTGGTCCACGCCCGGAGCCGCCCGCGCCCGCGCCGCCCAGCTCATCGCCGAGCACCGCGCCCGCCGCAGCGGCCGGTACGTCCTGTACGTCCGCACCGAGGCGGCGGAGGTCCTGCTCACCGCGGCGGACGCACGGCGCGACGATGCGTAAGTGCCGCCTTTCGTACCGGAGTTCTCCTCGATGAGGGCCGGCACGAGCATCCGGTTCGCGGGTGACCCGCCAGGGTCTCGGCGGTCTCGACGAGGACGCCTTCGCCAGCTCCGTCTACCGGTCCCGGGCCGTCTCACGCTCCGTCCCACACCCCCAGACGCTTGAGCCGACGCTGCCGGAGCCGCTCCAAGGCTGCCGTGAGGCCGAAGATCAGCCCCGTGGTCAGCCCGCCGATCACGACGAACAGCGGGCTGTCGCCATCCTCGCCCGACACCAGCCACAGGAACAGCGTGAGGGGCGCGGCCACCCACAGACCGGCCTGGACCGGGTGCCGGCCCGCCCACTTCTGGAACCTGGTCGGACGCCGTTGCCCGCCCAGGGCCTTGTCGAGAGCCCAGAACCCATCAGCCAGAGACCGCTGCCATGTCGCCATGTCAGAAGGATAGGGCCGGCTACCGGGTGACCCAGATCGCCATGGCTCCGCATACGACGAGGGAGACGAAGACCTGCGCCATCATCGCCGGAGGCCACGTGTACTCCTCCGACTCGCCCCTCTGCTTCGCCTCCAGCAATCGCCGCGCGAACTTCCTGCGGTGGCCGATCATTCCCACCGGGAAGGCCACGATCGCGAACGAGTACATGGCGAGCACCGCGGCGAGGTCCATGTGCTTCCCGTAGTAACTGCCGACGCCGAAGACCACCATCGCGGCCGGCGCCAGCGCCATACGGATCCGGTACGAGGGGGTGGGCATTCCCGGCACCAGGACCGCCCAGAACACCGCCGTCGCCAGGATCGCGAGCCACCACCACGACACGGCGCCAAGCCCCAACGGATACACCGCACACCCCCTCGTCCAGGCTGCGGGGCCTGCGTCGAACGCGGGCTCCGGAGCACTGTTCCGTCACGGCCATTCGAACACGGCCGATCACCCACAGCCTAGCGGTGACCCGGTCAGTCGTTCGAGAACCAGCCGACGATCGACGAGACCGCACTGCGCACAGCCCTCACCAGCCTCTCACCGACCTTCACGGTCGCCTTCCCCGCGATGTTCGCCCGGTCCGGGTCCTGACCCGCGGTGGGCTTGACCGCGGGTCCAACTTCGGGGTGAGCAGGGAACGTAGAGCGATTCCACCCCGACGACCAGGCCGTTCGACACCCACGACCCGATGAGCAGCGCCCGCCCGGCCACGGCCGCGCGTCCGGGATCACAGGGCCGAGAACCCGAACGCGGCCGCCACCGGGTCGAGCGGGGTGTAGTAGCCGGTGGAGAAGCACACCGTCGGGGTCGACGTGCCGCCGCACGCGACCTTGGTGTCGGTGTTCCCGGCGATGATGACGCCGGCCGGTGCCATGGAGTCGCCCTGCGGATTGGCCACGACCGGTCCCCCGCTGTCGCCCTGGGCGACGGCGACGCCCCCGCCGCGGGACCTCACCTCGGTGGCGCCGGTGCGCCCGGAGGGGGAGTGGACGCCGACGCGGGTGACCTCCAGCTCGCAGTGGAAGCCCGACGTGGCACCGCTGAAGCAGGCGGACTGGCCGGGGTCGAGGCGGGCCGGCCCGTACAGCGGACGGGAGTCGCCGCTGTTCCAGGGACCGCTGTAGAAGCGGGCGGCGGTGTCCTGGCCGGTGGTGACGACGGCGACGTCCAGGCCGCTGTCGTGGGCGGTGACCTCCCCCACGACGCGCTGCCCGTTGTAGACGTTCCCGCTGGTCTGGCAGTGGGCGGCGGTCAGCAGGACGCGCTTGCCGTTCACCCACCCGGGCAAGCCGGTGGAGCAGCGGGAGTTGTCGGCGAGGGTGAGGTCCGCTCCGGCGTACCAGGGCGCGGCGTCGCTGGTACGGCTGCCCTTGGTGGGTGTCTCGGGGGATCCGGCCCGCGCGTGGACGGGGACGCCGGCGAGGTGCCCGGCCCTGGTCTCGTAGTCGCGGGCCGGGGCGTCGGCGGGGGCGATGCGTCTGGTCGACGCGGGCCGGTAGGTGAGCAGGAGGCCGCTGCCGTCGTTGGCGGGTGAGAGCGACGACCATTCGGCGGGGTCGTTGCCGACCGCCGAGACGAACCTGCTGATGGCCTGGTCCATTTCGAGGCGCGAGTAGGCGGCCGGGTGGTAGCGGACGTCGTAGTCGGGGGCCGGGCGGGCGGGCTCGTGGCGGGCCTGTTCGCGGGTGCGGGCGCGCCAGGCGTCGACGGCCTCGGTGATCCGGGCGGGTACGGGGCCCTTCCAGTAGAGGTCGAGGCAGTTCTCGTCGCCGTGGAACACGATCGAGGCGAAGCCGTCTTTGGGCACCTGCCCGGTGTCCACCAGGTGGTGGACCTCCTCGGCGATCGGCCGCAGGTGCGTCTCGTGGTACTCCCGGCTCAGCAGGATCGCCGGGGCCATCCGGGTCTCCTCGGCCTCCCCCTGGCCGCCGCGGGCGACGGCGACGGACGCGGCGCCCAGGACCAGGACCACTGCCGTGTACAGGAGTTTCGACCCTCGCATGCGGACACCATAGGGTCACCGGATCCGGTACGCGGAGTTGTCGGATCGTATGCGCCGCCGAGACAGCGAGTGCGTTGCCGCTGCCGTCCACTCCCCCGCCGGCCCCGCCGCCGCGACCGGGACCAGGCCCCCGGAGTCACGGAGTCAGGGCAGGAACACGGGAAGCAGCGGGTGGGTGGTGGCGAGGAGGAGCAGGCCGAGGGAGGCCGTGGAGAAGGGGACGATGCGTCGGGGGCTGATCAGGAGGAAGGCGCCGTGGACGAGGACGGCGAGGGTGAGTGTGGCGGGGGCCGGGAGGAGGCCGAGGGCGGCGAGGCCGAGGGTGACTTCGGTGGTGGCGGTCGCGATGGCGGCGGCGCGGCACAGGCGGTGCAGGGGCGGCCGGGTGAGCATGGTGCTGAGCGTGCCGAGGCTGGGCCAGGCGGGGAAGTCGCGGTTTCCGGCGGCGGCCTGGACGGCGTTGTAGGCGAGGTTGTCGATCAGGACGCCGCCGGTGATGAAGTGGGCCGAGCGGAGTTTGCGGATGCCGGCCACGAGGTAGAGCTGCGCGGCGCAGAAGGAGGCGAGCAGGCCGGCGGCGGCGGGACCTGACCCGGGCAGGGCCAGCAGGCCGAGGGCGGTGGTGAGTTCGGCGACGCAGACGGTGGTGAAGCGGCAGCCGCTGTGCCGGCGTTCGATGAGGACCAGCGTCAGGAGGAGGCCGCAGCCGATGCCGTAGGCGGCCGTCGAGGCGGGGCCTGGGGCGGCCCGGCGGAAGCCGATGGTGGCCGCCAGCGCCGCGGCGCCGGTGAGCACGTTCAGGGCGAGGCGGCGTTGGACGGCGAGTTCGGCGGGCGTGGTCCAGCCGCGGCCCAGGCGGTAGGCGCGGCCCTCGGGGTAGCGGCGGGCGATGGTGCGGCCGTCGGCGAGGGTGAGGGCGGCCTGCCAGGTGACGGCGAGGAGAAGGAGCAGTGCGGCGGCGGTCTGGGTGGTGGTCACGGTGCCTCGCGCAGGGCTTGGGCGAGGGCGCACAGTTGCTGTCCGGCGGGCAGCCGGGCCAGGCGCAGCTTGCCGGTGGCGGGGTCGTAGTGGACGTGCCAGCCGCCGTCGGAGCCGATGATCAGGCCGGTGAGCGGGGTGTCGAGGTCGGCGTGGGCGAGCAGGCGGCGCAGTTCGGGGATGTTGAGGTAGTGGCTGCCCGGGGCCAGGTGGAGCTGTTCGATGGCGATCGGGTGCGGGTGGCCTTCGTGCCGGATCCAGAGGAAGCCCTTGGAGGAGCCGGAGTACATGCCCCAGGAGAAGAGGCGGTGCGGCGAGGTCCACGCACCCCAGACGACGAGGACCGCCAGCGCGATCAGCGCGGCGGCGGCCAGGACGGTTCCGGCCCAGGCAGGCATGGCGGGTGCCGCCGGTTCAGCGGGTGTGCCGGTAGACCGACACGTGGTAGGCGCAGCCGTCCGTGAACGGTGTTCCGCTCCAGCTGCCGTAGCGCTCGCGCAGCTCCAGGCCGGCCTGGTGGGCCATCAGGTCGAGTTCGCCGGTGCCCGCGTAGCGGAAGGTGACGTCGAGGTCCACCGTTCGGCTCCCGTCTCCGGGGGTGATGCGGTAGTGGGAGTGGTAGCGCTGGGCGGCCCGGTCGAAGCTTCGGCGGAGCACGACCCGGTCGCCGTCGGCCGTCGGGATGACCTGGCCGTCCGGCTCCTGCGGTGCGGCGACCAGGACTTCGGGGACGAACGCGTCCAGGACGAACAGCCCGTGTTCGCCGGTGAGTTGTGCGGCGGCGTGGAAGCACCGCAGCTGGTCGGCCTGGGTGTCGAGTTCGAAGAGGGTCCCGGCGACGAGGTAGACCAGGTCGTAGGGGTGCCCCGTGAGCGGGGGGCGGGTGAAGTCGGCGATGGTGACCGGGATGCGGTCGCCGCCGGGCTTGGCCGCGAGGAGGGCCGCCATCTCGGGCGAGGCGTCGATGCCTTCGACCCGTACGCCGCACCGCGACAGCGGCAGGGCCACGCGTCCGGTGCCCACGCCGAGTTCCAGCGCGCTGCCGGAGCCGGCGAGGCGGGCGAGGAGGGCGACGGTGTCGGAGGTCACGGACGGTTTGCCGAACCAGGTGTCGTAGCGGTCGGCGAAGTGCCGGGCGTACGGGGCCGCCGTCGGGGGGCGGGTGGCGGGAGCTGACACGGTCGGTCTCCGTTCCTCAGGTCAGCCCAGCGGGTGCGGGGGCTGCGGTCGGGCCGAGGCGGCGTGGGGTGGTTCGTCCACGGGCAGCCGGCGGGCGCCGGGGGCCACCACGCGCACCACCGCCGTCCCGTCGTCGTCCAACCCCGGTGCGGTGGTGGGGACTTCGACCACGTCCTCGCCGGTGTGCCCGGCGAGCAGGCGGGGCAGCTCCGGCACCTCCGGCGCCTCTGGCGCCTCTGGCGGCGGCGCGGACGGCATCCGCCATGCGCTCTCGACGGCTCCGCCCAGCAGGTGGGCCAGGCTGTCCTGGCGGTGGAACGTGTGCAGCGCGTGCTCCAGTGGGCCGCGGGGCCGGTGCCCCGGGTCCGCGCGCAGCCGCGCCCAGACGATGCGGGCGCTCGTGGTCCCCATGCTCCAGCGCACCATCAGCGCCTCCTGGACGGCGGACGCCGCAGCCGCGGCGAGAGCGCCGTCGGCGGCGCGAGCACCATCGGTGGCACGGGCACCATCGGTGGCACGGGCACCATCGGTGGCACGGGCACCGAAGCTCTGCCGGGCTCCGTCGACGTCGGACAGGCAGGCCACCACGCACGCGGTCCCCGCCGGGCCCGGCAGCACCACACAACGCTCCCGGAGCCCCAGGGCGTCCAGGACCCGCCGCAACGGCGCGCCGAGCGGCGCCGGTCCGCACGGCACGAGGCGCGGCCCGTCGGCGTACCAGGCGTGCCACAGCAGGTCCCGCTCCAGGATCTCCAGCAGGGCGTGCCGGCGTGCCGCGGCGTCGGTCCGGTGCGCGGCGAGTCCGGTCGAGCCGGGGCACAGCGGCGCCGCGCCACCGGCGGGCGGGCAGTACGCCAGGTACACCGCCCACGCCGGGACGAGCAGGCGCCCGGCGCCGGTCAGCGAGGCCCCCTCCACCCACGCCACCTCCATCTCCCGTACGTCCGCAGCCTGTTGGAGGTCCGGCCAGGCCCGCGGGTCCAGGGCGGGCCGACCCGCCCGGCGCAGGGCGGCGTACGAGGCGACGACGGCCCGCCGCACGGCCCGGTGCCCGGCCAGGACGTTGTGCATCCGCTCCAGCAGCTCGCCCGCGGCGCGCCGGGCGACGTCCTCGCGCTCGGTCCCGGCGGCCGACCCGATGAGCACCCGCTGCCCGCCGGCCGCGTCGTTGGCCGCGAAGACGGGGCTGCGCGCGGCGGCCCTGCCGATCAGGAAGTCCGGCGCCTCGGGGAACAGTCCACGGACCTGCACCGGCCAGGCCGTGTCGGCGTCGGCGCTCACACCGCTGCCCCGCCGGCGAGGACCGCCTCGGCCTGCCGCAGCAGTTCCCCGCCCGCCGGGGTCAGCCCGTCGGCGTGCCGGCGCAGGGAAGCGGCCCCGTCCCGGCCCTGGTCGAGCAGGACGGCGTGGCGGGCGCGCACCGGCGGTCCGTCCGGAAGCCTCCGGTACAGCAGCACGAGCCGGGCGAGCACCACCACCTGCTGGAACAGGCCGGCCAGCGGCCGCGGGTCGGCGCGCAGCGGGGTGTGCAGCAGCACGTCCGCGTCGGACGGCCGCAGGAACGGGGTGCCCGCGGCGGCCGAGTTGCACCGGTTGTGGGTGCCCTCGTGGACCAGCGCCTCGGCCAGCCGGACCGGCCCCGGCAGTCCGCTCTCGTGGTCGTCGGTGAGCCGCCGGTGGTTGACGAAGGCGGTGCCGTGCACGGTGAAGTCGGTGAATCCGTCGATGCCCTCGCCGTTCAGGACGGCGACCTGACGCAGGGTGACGCCGAGTTCGGCCAGCATCGACGGCCACGCCCGCTCCAGCACCCGGCGGCAGTCGGCGAAGACCGCGCGCTGCTCGGCGCTCCAGTCGCCCACCTCGGCGGCGGGCCCGGCCCCGGCGCGGTCGGCGCGCTCGGGGATCTGGCGCAGGGCCCGTCGGACGCTCGCCGTCAGGTGGTCCTCCGCCGGTGGTGCCAGGTCCACGGCCCAGCCCGCGGTCGCGGCCGTGGCCCGGGCCCGTTCGGCACTGGACCGGGCGCGGGCGACGACGCCGCGCACCAGCCGTTCGTCCTGTTCCCGCTCAGCGGGATCGGAGGGCTTCCCGCGTTTGCGCTGCAGGCGGTGCGCCGCGGCGTGTAGTCCGGGATAGCGCAGGTCCTGCGGCCGCCACGACTCCTCCGCGCACCCCGCGGCCGTCAGGCAGCCGGTCACCAGGCCGTCCAGGTGCTCCTCGTCCTCGGCGGCCCGCTCGGCGTCCGGTTCCACGCGCACTGCCGCCTCCCTGCTCTCCTGCTCTGGTCGGCACTCCGGTGCTCCGGCTGGCACTCCGGCCCCCGGGGACCGGGGCGGACACAGCGGTCCGCCCCGGTCGTGGGTCACGTCCCGTCACTTCGGAACGTCGACCATCAGGGCGAAGTCGGGCAGTTCCTCTTCGTCCACGACCTCGACCTCGACCTCTTCCGGCTCGCGCGTTTCTTCCATCACGCACTCCCTCTCGGTCGGCGCCCACGCCCTGGTCGGCAAGGGCGCTCACGGACCACGCTAGGACGTCCAGTCGTGGGCGACCCGCCGGCCGGCGCAACCCCCGGCACGCCCACGGCCGTCCAGGGCCGCCGCTACTGCCGGGGCCCCGGATCACGGGACTACTCCGAACGAGTGGTCCCGCTCGCCGCCTGGTCGAGGCGGCTCGACGCGGTCACGCGGTCACGCGGGCGGGCGGCCCCGGAAGCGGGGGCTCAGCCGAAGGCGACGTCGGCGGTGAGGGAGGAGTTGGCGATGGGCGGCGCGCCGAAGAGGACGTCGACGCAGTTGTCGACGATCGGCTGGTCGCTGTCGATGTTCAGGAGCGAGGTCAGGGCCTCCCCGGCGAGACGGGGGGAGGTGGCGGTGACGGTGCCGGTCAGGGTGCCGGCGCCGTCGACCTGGGTGAGGGCGAGGCCGGTGACGGTGCTGCTGCTGCGGGTGCCGTCGGCCAGGTTCCAGAGGAAGGCGGCCGAGGCGCCGGGCGTCATGGTGGCGGGGAGCAGGGGGTTGCAGCTGAGGGAGCCGAAGTGGAGGGTCGTGGTGACCGTGCCGCCCGTGATGGCCGTGCCGCCGCTCTGCGAGTCCGTGCACCCGCTGACGGTGCCGGTGATGGCGACGGTGGTGGCCTGGGCGGTGGCGGACAGCGGTGGGCTGAAGGCGACGGCCGCGTTCGTCAGGCAGTTGAGGGTCTCCGGCACTGCGGCCTGGACCGTGGCGGCGGGCAGGGCCGACGCGCACAGGGCGGTGAGAGCGGCCAGGGCGGTGGTGGCGGTGCGGCGTACGAGCACGGGTGGTTCCCCTCTTCCGGAGCTGCGGCCGCGAGGCCGCTCGTCGTGGCGATGCCCCGGATCCTCCCCGGCCGCGGGGGCGCCGCCCCGGCGGCCCCCGCCCGCCTCCCCACCCGATCGGCCCCCTGCTCTCCTGCCCCGGCCACCGCACCGTCGCCGCCACCGGCGAGCCCCCGCTCGCCCGTGGTCCCCCGCCACGTCGCCCGCGCACACGCCGCCCTCCGGTGCGGACGCCCCGCGAGGCGCCCGCACCGGACGGCCGGACGTCGCTCAGCCGACCCGCAGCAGGACCTTCGCGCCGATGCCGGCGCGCAGCGAGTGGAGCGCGTCGACGATGCCGTCCAACGACGCCTCCCGCACCCAGCCGGTGGTGTCGTACACGCCGTCGGCCATGGCCGCGATGACGGCGTCGAACTCCTCGGGCCGGTACCCGACCGCACCGACGATCTCCGTCTCGGCCATCATCAGCCGCGTGGGCTGGAACCGCATCGGCTGCTCGTGCAGCGCGGTCACCACCAGCCGGCCGCCGGGGACGAGGGCCGCCAAGGCGGAGTCGACCGCCGCTCCCGCGCCCGCGGCGTCCACCGCCACGTCCACGCCCCGGCCGTCGGTGAGCGCGGCGACGGCGCCGGCGAGGTCCTCGTTCAGCGGGTCGACGACCCGCGCGCCCAGGCCCGCCATGATCGCCCGGCGGTCCGCGCTCGGCTCCGACACCAGCACCCGCTCCACACCGCGGGCCCTGAGCGCGAACCAGGCGCCGATCCCGATCGGTCCGGCCCCCGCGACCAGCGCCGCGCCGCCCGCCTCGACGCCGCTGCGCGCGACGGCGTGCCAGCCCACCGCCATCGGCTCGACGAGGGCGCCCAGCCGCAGGTCCACGCCCTCCGGCAGCACGTGCAGCAGCGACGCGTCGAACGTGGAGAACTCGGCCAGGCCGCCGCCCTCCACGTTCGATCCGAGCGACCCCATCAGCCGGCAGGAGAAGGGCAGCACCCTGTGGCACGCCGCGCACTCGCCGCAGGAGACCGCCAGCGGGTAGACCGCGCCGCGGTCGCCGACCCGCACGTCCGTCACGCCCTCGCCGACCTCGACGACGGTGCCGGAGAACTCGTGGCCGAGGATCTGCGGCAGGGTGGCACCGGTCAGCGGGTGCGGCTCGTCCAGGCCGAACGGCAGCGACTCGGGATGGAAGAAGAAGTGGAGGTCGGAGCCGCAGATGCCGGCGAACGCGTTGCGCAGCTTCACCTGCCCGGGCCCGGGGCCGGGCTCCGGCACCTCCTCGATGCGGAGGTCTTCCTTGCCGTGGAACCGTGCTGCCTTCATGCTTCGCCTTTCCGGGGTTTTCCGGGACTTTTCCGTGACTTTCCGAGCCGGCCGGGATCGCCGGCCGTCCCATCGTCGTGGGCCCCGCAGGCCCCGGACCACCGCCGGACGCGGCGGAATCCGAGGGCCCCGCCCGCCATTCGCGCGCCCGAACCCGCACACGGCCCCGCCTCCTCGACGCACGACCCCGCCGTCGGAGGACGCGGCGGTAGGGTCGCGGCGTACGTGAGGGAGCGAAGATGCACGAACTCGTCGGCCGGATCGGCGCACTGGACCCACGAGCGGCCGAGGTCCTCAAGGCGGTCTCCTACTTCGACACGCTGATCACCGCGGACGTCGGCCTGGACGGGCTCCTGCGCGGAGCCGCCGCCCTGTCCGGCACCGTCGCCGGTGCCGAACGGCACGGCCGCACCAGCCGGCGCGACCCGGACGGCCGGCTCCTGGACGGCACCACCGGCCGGGAGCCCCGCTCCCCCGTCCAGCCCTGTGCGGGCGGCAGCGTCTGGCTGGAACGGGACGGGGCCGCACACGCCGCCGACGCGATCATCGTCGAGCGCCTCGCCTTCGCGGTCGGGCTTCTCGACCGGCGCCGCGACCCGGGCGGCGCCCTGGCGATCGGCATCGACGCGGCCCGCACGCTCGACGACCGCACGACCGCCCTGGCCCGGCTGCGCCTCGCTCCGGGCGCCCGGATCCGGCTGATCGCGACTGCCGTAGACGCGCAGGTCCCTGGCAGACCCACCGCGGTCCTGCCGACCCGCTACGGCATCCTGCGCGCGACCCTCGACACGACGGGAACCCCGCCGCTCACGGGCCGGGCCGGCCTGGGCCCGTGGGTACGGGCCGACCGGGCGCCCGCGTCGTGGGACGGCGCCGTGATCGCCCTGCGGCTGACCGCGCCGTCCACCCCCACCGTCGACGCGACGGACCTCGGCGCCATGCTCGTGCTCGCCCAGGCCCACGACCCCCACGCCCCGCACGACGACGTCCGGGCCCTGCTGCGCCTCGACGCCCGCTCGGCCGCGGTCCTGCGCGTGCTCGTGGAGTCGGACAGCGTCCGCGCCGCCGCGGCGGAACTCGGCATGCATCACTCCACCCTCCAGGCCCGGCACGAGGCGCTGACGCGCGACCTCGGCTACGACCCGCGCACGACCACCGGCCGGATGCGCTACATCGCGGCCGCCCTCCTCCAGCGCCTCACCGACCCGGTCCCGCAACCGCCTTCGGCCCCGGGACCGGTCCGGCCGGGCTGAGCCCGCGTCCGCTCCACCGCCAGGCGGCGCCGTTCCCGAGCCCGCGTACCCGGTCCGACCGCAGCCCGACCGCAGTCCACGAGGACGGCGAGGCCCCCTGTTCCCCCACGACCGGGTGGCCGACCTGGTCCGTGTGCGCACCGGGAACGGCCGTCGGCCGGACGGGTGGCAGGCAGGGGGTGGACGAGGTGTGGGCGGACGGCAGTAGGGTGCGGCGCTGACGGGTTGACCGAGTGTCAGCAGACGAGCAGAGAGGCGCGAGGAACTCGGCGTGACGTACGGAGATCAGAGGCCCTTCCCGCAGAGCCCCTACCGGCAGGATCCCCACCAGTGGCCGCGACCGGCCGCAGCTCCGCTGTGGCAGCGGTTCCGGGGCGAGGAGTGGCCCACCCTGCGGGAGTTGCTGGCCCCCGTACGGCGGGTGGCACGCTGGTGGGCCCTGGTGCCGCTGCTGTTCTGCCTGTGGCCGTTCCTGGTGTTCCTGGCGCTCTATCCGATGGCCAGGTCGGCACGGCGGCTGGCGCGACGGGTGTTCATCGTGCCCGGGCCCCGGGGGATCACCGACGAGGTGGTGCTGCGGGTGCAACGGATACGGGGGTGGCTGGCGCTCGGGGCGGCGGTCGTGGTGCTGCTCGTGTACGGGACGGCGGACGACTGGGACCAGCTCGACCAGCAGTTCGAGACCCGGCTGACGGTCACGCCGTTGCTGGTGCTGGTGACCGCGCCGGTGGTGGTCGGGGTGCTGTTCCGGCTCGCCGGGCCGGCCGCGCGACCGGCCATGCGGGCGCAGGTGCGGCCGGCGGTCCTGATGGCCTCGCAGTTCCTGGGCGCGTGCGCGGCGGTGCCGGTGCTGCTGTGGTTCGCCGGTCAGGCGCAGGGGTCGGTCCAGGGGCTGTTCCTCGGGCCGCTGTTCAACCTGCTGGTCCTGGCGTTGCCGATCTGGGTGCTGATGTTCGTGGCCTTCGCCTCGCCGACGGTGGTTCGCACGGCCTTCACCATGGACCGGGTGCACCCGGTGTTCCCGCCCGTCCTGACCGGCGTCCTGGTCTGGGAACTCGCCGTGACCGGGCTGGTGTTCGGCGGCCTGCCGCCCGGCCCGCCGCCCGTCCAGCTGGCCGCCGTGGTCGGCGGGCCCGCGACGGTGACCGCGGTGGCGTGGTGGGAGGTGCACCGGCTCCGGACGCGCTTCGGGGTCTCCCTGCGCGGGCGGGCGACGGCCGGGAGCGGACGGTAGCGGGCCGTAGCGGGGCCGGCGGCGGTCGCGGGCCGGGCACGCCCCGGAGATCGGGCGGACAATCGAAGGCATGGGCGGAGCGGACCGGTTCGACACCCTCGGTGACATGTACGAGGAGATGTTCCTCCTGCCCTGGCGCAGAGACCTGGAGTCGTTCAGCGTGTTCGCCGCGCTGGGAGCGGTCGCCGGCCGGAGCGTCCTGGACCTCGGGTGCGGGACGGGCCTGTACAGCCGGGAGCTCAGGCGACGCGGCGCGGCGAGGGCGGTCGGGTACGACGTCTCCGGCGGCATGCTCGACATCGCGCGGCGGGCCGAACGCGCCGAGCCGCTGGGCATCGAGTACACCGAGCGTGGCGACCTCCTCGGCGACGGCGGCTTCGACGCGTGCGTGGCCGTGTACGTCCTGCCGTACGCGGAGGACTACGGAGCACTGCTGTCGCTGTGCGCGCTGGCGTCACGGGCCCTCCGCCCGGGAGGCCGGTTCGTCACCCTGCCGGTGAACCCGGACTTCCACGGCGACCGCGCCTACTACGAGCGCTACGGCCTGCGCCTGGTGGAGACCGAGTCGCGCCACGACGCCTCGCGGGTGACGCTTGAACTGTGCTTCGGCCGCTACGACGAACGGGTCACCGCACGGTACTGGAGCCGGGACACGCTGGAACGGGCGCTGCGCGAGGCGGGCTTCGCCTCGATCTCCTGGCCCGCCTTCCGGGTGTCCGGGGAAGGGACCGCCCGCCACGGCGAGGACTTCTGGCGGCCGTACCTCACCTGCCCCCACGCGGCGATCATCAGCTGCACCAGAACCTGACCCCGGAGAACCCGACCCCCGGAGCCCGATCCCAGAGACACCACCATGGCGACCACACCACGGGTCCACCGCCGCCCCGGGCCGATCGAGGCGGGATTCCCGCCGTCCCCCGCGGAGGTCGACCCCGCGCAGTGGGACCGGCTGATCGGCCCGGACAACTTCTACAACAGCAGCGCCTGGGTGCGCGCGCTGGAACTCGCCCACGGCGACACCGGTGCGCTCACCGCCGCCTCCGGCGGCCGGCTGCTGGGCGCCTTGTCCGTCTGGCCCGGCGAGAACGACGAACCCGGGCTGTTTCATCTGCCCACGCTGTTCCCGGACCTGGCGGGCGCCCGGTCCGCGCGATGGCTGTGGCTGGGAGCCCGGCGCTCCACCTACAACGAACTGGTCCGCACCCGCGGTGAGGACCGCGACCGCGTCCTGGAGGTCCTGCTGGAAGGGGCGCTGCGGCTGGCGCGCGACGGCGGCCTCACCGGCGTGGTCATGCCCTACCTGGCCGCCGACGACGCCCGGGAGATCAGCCGGAGGCACCCCCGGGCCTGCGTCCTGCTGCACGACGCGGACGCCAACGTCGCCGTCCCGGCCGGCGGCTGGGACGAACAGTTGGCGCGGATGAGCCAGCCCGACCGCACCCACCGCCGGGCCGAACGCCGCGCCTGCGAGCGCGGCGGCACGGCCGTGGTGTGGCGGCCCCTCGCCCACGGCGACGTGGCCCGGCAGGCCGCGGCCCTGGTGACGCAGACCCGTGCCCGGCACGGCGGCACCGCCGACCCCGCCTGGATGCTCCGCTCCTTCGCGGCCCAGGCCGCGACGGGAGTGCTGGGCCGGGCCATCGGCTGCTTCGCGGTCCGCGACGGCCGCCCCGTCGCCGTGAACGTCTGCTACACCCACCACGACCGGCTCTACGGCCGCTACTTCGGCTTCGACTACCGCGCCGCCCAGCCCCAGAGCGAGTACTTCATGCTCTGCTACCAGGCCCCCGTCGACTACGCGGCCGCCGGCGGCTTCCACCGCTACCGCCTGGCCGTCTCCGCCTGGCAGATCAAGATCCGGCAGGGCGCCGTGCTCTCCCCGCTCGCCGCCGTCGTCCTGCCCCTGCACGGGCGGCTCTGCGACCGGCGGACGGCGGCCCGGCACAACGCCCGGACCGCCCGGCTCTGGACCGGCCGGTGCGCCGCCCGCCCCTGGGCCCTGGCACCCGAGTGGAACGACTGGGCCCAGGACGGCCCCGGCGCGCCCGCGGCCGGCTGACCACCACCGACATCGGAAGCCGACACCGGAAGGAGACCCGCCGTGCTGCACCTGGTCTACCTGATCCAGCCCACGCCTGCCGCGGAGACGGACCCGCACGCCTTCTGGGACTGGGTCCGCGCCCGCGAGTCCTGGTACTACGACGGACTCGACACCGTCCTGCGCACCCGGTGGGCGGTACGCACCGTCGGCGCCCACGTCCACACCATCGAACACACCGTCAGCTTCGCCGACGAAGCCGGCTGGGGCCGCTACCGCCGCCAGGTCGCCGACCGCGGCCGCGACCCCGCCTGGGAACGCCGCCGCACCGAACAGACCCGCTGGTGGACCCTGCTGGACGCCACCCTGCTCAGCGACCCCCCGGTCCCCCTCGGCTTCGACCGCACCCCCGCACCGGGACGCACCCCGTGACCGGCCCCGACGAACTCCTCCGCCGCAGCGGGCACTTGCTCGCCCATGCCCGGTTCATGACCCTGGCCACCACCGACGGCACCGAACCGTGGGCCTCCACCGTCAACTTCGTGCCGCTGCGCACCCCCGGCGCCCCCTTGCGGCTGCTCTACTACTCGCTGCGCACCGCCCTGCACTCCCGCAACGTCGGCCACCACCCCCGCGTCGCGGGCTCGCTCTACCTGACCGGCCTGCCCGGACTCGGCCTGGACGGCGCCCAGTTCACCGGCACCTGCCGCGCCACCGACGACCGGGGCGTGGCCGAACACCACCGGCTCTACTACGAGTCGAACTTCCCCGACCCCGCCGTACGAAGCGAATGGCTCCTGCCCGAATCCGACTTCCGGGGCCCGGGGCCCCGCCGCTTCTACACCGTCGAGGTCGACCGCTGGTGGCTGCTGGACGTCGACCGCTGGCTCCTCGACAAGCACGACCAGCGCATCGAGGTCCCCCTCCACGCCCTCACCGAGCCGGGCTGACCGCAGGCCGTGCGGCCGGAATATCCCGTGGCCGTCCCGTGCGCCCACGGCGACAATGGTCCGATGATGACAGCCGACACCGCGCCGACGCCCGTCGTCCTCGGCATAGACGACCTCCGGCCACTCCCCGGGGTCACCCGGATCGCCCGCACGAGCGGCGAGGGCATCCTGCTCCTGGAGGAGCACCGCGACGGCTTCATCGACGAGCTGTGGCTCGACCACGACCTCGGCGGCGACGACACCATCATGCCGGTGGTGGCCCTCCTGGAGGAGGCCGCCTTCGACGGGCGGCCCTTCCGGATCGGCACGGTCTTCGTCCACAGCGCCAACCCCGTCGGTGCCGCGACCGTCGTCCGGTCGCTCGCGCGGTGGGGCTACCGCGTCCAGCGGACGACGGCCCAGGG
Source organism: Kitasatospora sp. NPDC056651 (assembly GCF_042792155.1). Lineage (NCBI taxonomy): Bacteria > Bacillati > Actinomycetota > Actinomycetes > Kitasatosporales > Streptomycetaceae > Kitasatospora > Kitasatospora sp. NPDC056651. Next base: position 24,963 of record NZ_JBHTWX010000005.1, read on the forward strand.
CCGGGCCGACCAGTGACCGCTGACCACTGACCACTGACCAAAGAACAAATACCAGTGCGAGGCTGTCGCGTCCGACGCCCCTCCCCCGCGAGGTGCGTCGGACGCGAACCGGCGCCGTCACTCGTGGCGCAGGGTCTCCGGGCGCATCAGCCGAAGGAGCTGCGGCAGCCCGAGGACGGTCGTCAGGAGGACCGCACCCGCCGAGATCGCAGTCAGGGCCAGCAGCGAGCCCCAGTCCGCGCTCAACGGGACGCCCGCCGAGTACTGCAGCACCGCGCCGGTCAGCAGGCCGCCGACGGCCGCCAGCACCAGGCCCAGGGCCATCGGGACCAGTGTCTGCCACAGCACCGACAGGCCCAGGACGCGGCGCCGGGTGCCGACGGCGTTCAGGACGCCGAGCACGCGGCGCTGTTCGCGGAACCGCTCCAGCTGGCCGACCAGGAGGCTGAGGGAGACCAGGAGGAGGGTGACGGCCGATCCGGCGGTCAGCAGGCGCTTGACGGCGAGGTAGGTGGAGTCGGGTGCGGGGTCGAGCGGGAACTCGGCGCGGGCCTGCGGGTCGATCGCCATCACGGCGGTGATCAGCTGTTCCTCCGGGTCCGCCAGGCCGTCGGCGAGCGACACCAGGACGGTCGCCGGCTGTCCGCACAGCGCCTCGGCCGGGACGGCGGCGGGGGTGAGGAGCAGCAGGCCGGACCCGATCCGTCCGTTGGGGTCGGCGTCCGCGACGGCCGGGACGGTCGCGGTCACGGCGGGCAGCGGGAAGGTGACCGGGTCGCCGGTGCCGCGGGAGTAGGCCGCGCGGACGGTCGTCCCGGGCCGGACCGGTTCGGCGTCCGGCTGCCCGGCCGAACCCTGGACCGCGAAGGCGTCGCCGTCCGCGCAGTCGGGCAGGGTCGCGAAGCCGCGCAGCACCGTGCAGGAGGCGATCCGGACCGCGGGCAGCTGCCAGGACTTGGCCGTGTCGCTCTCGACGTAGAACTGGGTGTAGGCGGCGGTGGCCTGGATACCGGCGCTGTGCGCCAGTCGGTCGGCGAGGGCGTCGGCGGTGGGCGCTCCGCCGGGGAAGGTCACCGACTGCCGGTAGGGCCCGGTGGCGGGCAGCGGCCGGGCGCGGTCCTCGTACTGGGTGCTGATGCCGAGGAAGAGGGTCTGCAGGGCGATGGCTCCGGCGATCGCCACCACGACGCCGCTGACCGCCGCGGCGGCGGGTCCGGGGCTCATCCGCAGGCGGCGGGTGGCCAGTTGCCAGGACAGGCCGCCGCCACCGGCCCGCCGGGTGACCGCCTCCACCAGCCACGGCAGCAGGGTGCAGAGGCCGATCAGCACCAGCAGCACGCCGACCGCGACGAGCAGCGAACCGCTCGTTCCCCGCGCCGGGCCGACGAGCGCGAGGGCGAACACCGTCAGGGCCAGGCCGGCCAGCGGCAGCATCAGCCGCCAGCCGATCCGGCGCCGCCCGGGGGTGGATCGGCGGACCGTGCCGAGCGGGTCGAGGGCCGCCCGGCGCATCGCGAGCAGGGTGACGCCGATGCCCAGGAGCGGCACGACGACGGCGATCGCGGCGGCGACGGCGGGCTGGGGTGCGACGTCCTCGGGGTAGAAGCTGAACCCGGCGAGGCGGATGTGTCCGACGAGCTGTCGGCCGAGCAGGAAGAGCGCCGCCCCCGCCGCCAGGCCCAGCACCGCGCCCACCAGGGATTCCCCGGCGGCGATCCGGGCGGTCGTGCGGAGGTCCGCGCCGCCCAGGCGCAGCGCGGCGAGCCGGCGGTCGCGCCGTTCGCCGCCGAAGCGCGCGGCAGCGGCGAGGAAGACGCCGACCGGGGCCAGCATCACCGTCAGGCCGACGGCGTTGAGCAGGACCAGCTTCGGGTCCATGGGCTTGGGCGGGGAGAAGTGGCCGTACTCGGTGATGCGGAGGGCGCCGGTGTCCACCGAGAGGTGGTCGCCGCCGAGCACGTAGCCGGCCTGGCCGGGACCGAGCAGCCCGGCCGGGCCGATGGTGCCGGTGACGGGGTAGGGCAGGCGGTCGCGCAGCAGGTGGTTGGCGGGGTCCTTGAGCAGGTCCGCCAGGGCGGGCGAGACGGCCATCTCGCCGGGCTTCGGGTAGGCGGCGAGCCCGGGCGGGAGCGCGGCGTTGGGGCCCTCGGGCTGGACGATGCGGCCGCGCACGGGCGTGCCGTGGAAGGTGGTGTCGGCGACGGCGACGAGGACGGTCCGGTCGCCGGGGGCGGGCAGGTCCTCGTCCCGGAAGGTGTCGTTCTGCGTGTACAGGCGCTGGTCGCGGTGGTGCACGATGCCGGGGAAGGAGGCGGTGAAGAGCAGCAGGGCCACGCCCAGGCCGACGCCGCAGGCGGTGAGCAGCAGGCGGCCCCAGCCGTCCCGTCCGCTGGTGAGGGCCAGTCGGGCGCCGAGGGCGAGGTGGTCCAGGAGGGGCGAGCGCACTCGCGGGTCGGCGGCGCTCACCGGGTGGTGACCAGGTCGCGGGTGCGGCCGTCGCGGACGACGATCTCGCGGTCGGCGTAGGCGGCGACCCGCACCTCGTGGGTGACCAGGACGACGGCCGCGCCGCTCTCGCGGGCGGCGCGGGTGAGCAGCTTCATGACGCGTTCGCCGTTGAGGGAGTCGAGGGCGCCGGTGGGCTCGTCGGCGAAGACCGCCTTGGGGCCGGTGATCAGGGCCCGGGCGGCTCCCACCCGCTGGCCCTGGCCGCCGGAGACCTCGCCGGGGAGCTTGGCGGCGAGGTCGGCCACCTCCAGGCGTTCGAGCCATTCGGCGGCCCGGGCCTCGGCGGCCTTGCGGCGCAGCCCGTTCAGGCGCAGCGGCAGGGCGACGTTCTCCAGGCAGGAGAGTTCGGGGACGAGCTGGCCGAACTGGAAGAGGAAGCCGAACTCGGTGCGCCGCAGGGCGCTGAGTTCGGCGTCGGTGGCGGCGGTGAGGTCGCGGCCCTGGTAGGTGATGGTGCCCCGGTCGGGGCGGGTGATGCCGGCGAGGCAGTGGAGGAGGGTGGACTTGCCGGAGCCGGAGGGGCCCATGACGGCGACGAGTTCGCCGGCGGCGACGGTGAGCGAGGCGCCGTCGAGGGCCGGGGTGGGGCCGAAGGCCTTGTGGAGGTCCTGGGCGTGGAGGAGGGGCTGGGCGGTGGTCAACGCGGGGTCTCCGTCAGGCGGGCGGTGAGGTCGTCGAGGCGGGCGGCGGTGAGTTCCAGCCAGCGCAGGTCGGCTTCGAGGTGGAACAGGGCGTGGTCGCAGATCAGTTCGTCGGCGAGGTCGCCGGCGAGTTTGCGGCGGGTCAGTTCGCGCATGGTGCGCAGGTGTTCGGCCCGCTGGGCGTCGAGGACGTCGGCGGCCGAGCGGCCGGTGAGGATCGCGAGGACGACCTTGTGGTAGAGGGTGCTCTGCAGGTAGGGCTGGGGGTCCTCGGCCTGGCCGAGCCAGCCGGCGAGGTCGGTGACGCCCGCGTCGGTGATGGCGTACCGCTTGCGTTCCGGGCCGCCCTCCGACTCCGTGCCCTCCACGACGACCAGGCCGTTCTTCAGCAGCCGGGAGAGCGTCGCGTACACCTGCCCGTAGTGCAGGGCGCGGTCGCGGCCGAAGTGCTCGTCGTAGAGGCGTTTGATGTCGTATCCGTGCCGGGGCTGGGCTTCCAGGAGCCCGAGGAGCATCTGTCCGAGTGCCATGATCAAGGACTATACACACCGTGTATAAACACTATGTATAGCCAGGCGCGAAGCCACGGAGCCCCCGCCGGGGCGCCGTCGCCCGGCCATCGGCCGGCCCGAGGCCCCTTGACCCACGTCGACCAATACGGCTGGGAGAAGGGCTTCTACCTGACGGTCGGCGACCTCTTCGACCCGTTCGACTTCGGCGGAAGCCGGGAAGTGATCACGGGACCGCCCCAGGTCGAGGCCTGACACGCCACATCGGCAACCCCCGGCCCGGGGCGGGCATCCTCTGCGCGCCCCTGGCCGGGGCCCTTCCGGCGCAGGACCGGATCTACGATCAACAGGCCGCCAGGAGCGGCCACACCCGCTCTCGACCAGAGGCACCATGTCAAAAGAGATTGTCACCGTCTGCCTTCCCCCCACCCCGCCCGAGCAGGTCGAGCAGGCGCTCGCCGCCGCGATGGCCCCGTTCGATTACGACCTCACCCCCGAACCGGGTGGCCCCGGCTGGCAGGGCGAGTGGGACTACTGGAGTATCCGCGGCGGCTTCGCGGACGACGAAGGATTCCTGGTCCGGCCCGGACACGAGACCGACCCCCGGCTGATCTTCGAACACACCAGGCCGGACGGAACCGCCCGGACACAGGCCCCGTCGACCTGGGACGGCGGCCCGCGCGGCCTGCTCGACTTCGACGCGGCCAGGGCACCCGTCACCGCGAAGGCCGCCGCCGACTGGCGGACCTGGCAGCAGTTCGCCGACGCCTACCCGACCGGCCGCCCCTTCGCGGCCTTCGCCGAGCGGGCCCGCCATGAACCGGACACCTACCCCATGGAACGCGCCCGCGAGGACTTCCTCGCCCAACCGGTGATCGGCGCCGCCAACACCTCCGCCACCGTCTGCGGCACCTTCCCGCGCTACGTCGACCCGATTGCCTACTTCCACGGCACGGAAGAACAGTTCACCCGCCGCCGGAGCGCGGCCGTCATCCCGACTCCCAGCCTGCTCACCCTCGACGGACGCTGGATCAACGGGGACGTCCGGAACTGGGGCGAGAAGCACGGACTCACCGGCGACTACTACGAGTTCGCCGACCAGCACCTGGAGAACCTGCCGGACGACTGCCTCGTCGTCCGGGTCTGGTACCACTGCTGACCGGCGATGTCCCCGGCCGGAACGGCCCCGAGATCAAGCGGTGCGGGCGCTGGGAGCGGTAGTGGCCGCCTCGCGGTGGCGGGTCAGGACGAGGTGAGCGAGTTCGGGGGCGGTGCCGAGAGTGGGGGCCAGGTGGTCGGCGGTGGCGATGCGACCGGGGAGGAGGCCCAGGGCGATGAGGTCGCCGCGGGAGATGTCGATGTCGTCGACGAGCCGGACCGTCACCGGCTGCGGGGCCCAGACGATGTCGGTGGCCACGCCGAGTGCGTCGATCGCGGCGACCGTGCTGGTGCGGCCCGAGGGCAGGACGGTGACCGGGTCGCCGGCCCGCAGCACGTCGGAGGCCAACTGCCCGGCGTAGGCCGCCACACAACCCCGAGAAGTACGACCCGGCCCATCACCCGTCCCGCCCGCAGGACCCGCCCGACCCGCCACACGACCGCACCAACACAGCGACGGAACATCAAAAAAGGCCGCTTCCACCTTTCGGTGAAAGCGGCCTCCGACCTGCGACCCCTTGACCCCCAGGGGTTCAACTATAGTCGGCAGCCGAGACCTCAAGGACTTGACTTTCTTGCATCTCAACTGCACTGAAAAAAGGAAAGTTGAGAGTCATCATGAAGATCCACGGTCGAGGGCTCGAACCCGCTCGATGCCCAACCGGGTTCAAGTTCGCACATAGATGTCTGTTATCGCCCACGGGCGCTCATAGGCGCTCATCAGTCGTGGTCCCAAACTGGTCCCCAAATGGCCCCCATGGGCCCCGGTCACTGCGGGTGACGACAATCTGTCGACCCTTCAGCAGGGCCCGCCTGTGGGTTCCGCATCGGCCTGTCCGCCGGAGTCGTTCTGGCCAGCGGGTTTCGCGGTTGTCCCACCGAGGTGTCCACCAGTTTTCCTCCGGCCATGTCCACTTCCTCTGCTGCCGCCGGCTGCGGTGTTGCCCGGGCTGGGCACGGGGACGTGCTGAGCTGCTGGTGCAGCTCGGGGTGGTGGCGGTGGCGGGGCTGCCGATTCTGCGGCTGCCCCGGGTGGTCAGCTGAGCTGAGACGCGGGTGGTCGGCCAGGAGCTGAGCGGGACCGGCCGCGCCCGGTACGGCAGCAGGGCTCGGGCCGCGCGTCGCGGTCCGAGCCCTGCCCCGTGCGGTGCCGCGCTGCGACGGCGGTGCGTCAGCCCTGTACGATGTCGCCGCCCGCCTGCCCGGCGCCCTCAGCCGTTCCTGCCTTCTCGCGCATCTTGCGCACCAGCTCCGCCTTCTGGTCGGCTGCACCCTGGCGGTCGAGGTTGCGGTGCGGACCGTTGTTCTGCCGTTCGGCGCGGGACTGCCTCTTGCGCTGGCCGCCGCCCATGCCCACGGGGTTGTTGATGTTCTTGCTCACGGTCGTGGGTTCTCCCGGTGGTGAAGTGAAGTGCTCTACGGGTTCATCGGTGGGGGACGGGCGGCGACGTCGAAGGACGTCAGCAGGGGCCCATCACGCGCTCACTCGTCATTCGGGGTCTGGAAGAACATGGCAAAGACGTTACCCGGTTCCGTCGGCCCTGAACACCAACCTTTTCGCCGCCCCCGCGTCGGCCGGGCCTTCGGCGAGCGCCCGGGGCCGGCCGGTTCCTTCGGAATCCCGGCACCGCCAGCACCCCCCAGCACCCGCCGGTCGTCGCCCGCCCGCCCTGTCCAGATCGGCGTTGCCGAGCCGCCGGGGCACTGCCAGTGGTCGCGAGCACACTGATGGCATGAGAGGTCATCTCACTTGCGTCCCGCCGTTGCGGGACAACCCTTGGCTCGGGCAGCGGCGATTCACCTGCCGATTCCCGTTCCCGTGTCCTTTGGGCCACGCGGTGGAAATCGCCCATGGGGAGAGGGCACGGAATCTGGGATCCCACACCGCCCGCCGGCCGGCCGGGACACCCTTCGCTGCCACTCACCAGCCCGGGCGGATCAAGGTCGACTACCCACTGGATACGGTTGGTGATCTTCCGGGCAGTATGTCGTCTTGAGCGTGTCCTCACCGGCTGATTCTGATGTGCCTCGCGCACCGCCCCGCATGCTCTGCCGCCACGCCCGGCCGAACGGCAAGCCTTGGACCAGGGTCACCGCGTTCAGGAAGGAGAAGCACATGGGACAGCGTGCGCAGCGTGGTCGGGTGTACCGGCGGTGTGGGTGCCGGGACAAGGGCGGGCGGTAGTTGGGTGCGTGGTGTGTGCGGTTGCTGGAGGATACGGAGCACGGGTCGTGGACGTACTTGGTCGACCTGGCGCCGCAGGACGGCCGACGTCGTACCCGGCGACGTGATGGGTTCGCGACGGAGGTCGAAGCCGCGCAGGAGTTGGCGGCGGTGCTGGAGGGCGAGCTGAACGGGGCGTACGAGGAGCGCCGTACCACTGTGACGGACTGCCTGCGGGAATGGCTGGCCACGCCGAAGGAGGAGCTCACCGTGAAAACGTACGCCGGCTACAAGGCCTACGTGGAGAGGAACCTGATCCCCGCGTTCGGGCGCTGCCGACTGCTGGACCTGCGGCCGAAGCAGATCAAGGACTGGGTGGCCGCGCAGCGCAAGGCCGGGCGGGGCAGGGCCACGCCGTACCGGGTCGTCTCGACGCTGCGCAACGCGCTGAACCACGCGGTGCGGTCATGGCGGCTGAAGTTCAACCCGGCCGAGCACTGCGTGCCGCCCAAGCCCCGCGCCGAGGAGCGGACCTGCTGGACGCCGAAGGAGGCGGCGGCATTCCTGCGGCACAACGCGGAGCAGTACGCGGACCAGCCGGCCGACCTGTTCGAGGTCCTGCTCGGTACCGGTATGCGCCGCGACGAGGTCCTGGCCTTGCACTGGTCGGACGTCCACCTCATGGACCGCAAGCTGTTCGTCCGCCGGACCCTGTCCGCCGTGGACAACGGCGACCTCCACTTCAACCAGCCCAAGACCGAGGCCAGCCGCGCCTGGATCAGCCTCTCCCCCAGGGTCATGATCGCCCTCCACCACCAGGCCGACCTCCAGATGGCCGCCCACCCCGAGAGCCGGCTGGAGGGCCTGGTCTTCGCCCACGCGGACGGATCGCCCCTGCGGCCCCAGTTGGTCCTCGACCAGCTCCGCAAGCGCACCGCCGAACTCGGCCTCCCCCGGATCGGCCTGCACGACCTGCGACACGCTGCCGCCAGCATCATGATCGCTGCCGGCGCCCCCTCGCCGGTCCGGCGAAGCTGCACCGGACCGGCATCCAGGAGGCGGGAGTCTCCATTCCGCACCTGAACCCCGCCCCCACCGGATGTGCCAACCGTGAGCCGGGGAATTCCCGCCACTCTGTCCGGGCCCGCCGGTGCCCTCGCCGTGCAGCCGGTACGTAGGTCGCGTGACCGGCGGACTCGGGCGAGGAGGGACTTCCCGTGATAGATCTCAGTGGCTACGAACTGGTATGGCCCACCGTTTCCGCTGCGCCGCAAGGATGCGGAAGCGCTGCGAGCTGCGCGGCAGCCCCGTGGACGGGCGCCGGCAGGTGGGAGATGTGGTCACCACAGGATGAGCACGGCGCCGGCTGCGCCGGCGACTCCGCCTGTGCCGTTGGCGCCGTTCCGGCCGGGGCCACCGGCCTGCGGGGCGCCGCCGTTGACGTTGAGCGTACCGCCGTCGCCTCCGTTGCTGCCTACGCCGCCCCCGGGTTCGCCCGCCCCCCAGGCTCGTCCGTGCCCATGCGGTTACCCCCTGGCAACGCTCCAGGTCAGGACTACCTGGTTGTGTTAAGTCATTGGCATCAGTTGATGGGACGTCAGAAGCTGAAACCAGTGACAGGATGCCTACCCCACCGAGAGATGGATGGGCGCCTCTCGCCTTGCCGCTTCTGACATCGCCTCCTCTCTCCACTCCCACCGGCCCACGGCATTGGTGGCGCGCTACTGGGGATACGGCGACTGGGCATGGATCGGCGATGCGATAATCCACTGATACGCAGTCAGACTCCACGGGTCCGCGGACTGGTGGACCATAGACCTTGAGGAGCACTGAGGTGGCGCTGCCCGCCGTTCTGCGGAACCTACGCCTTCCCGTCATCGGGTCGCCCATGTACATCGTGAGCGGTCCGGAGCTGGTTGCGGCGCAGTGCAAGGCCGGGATCGTGGGGGCGTTCCCCGCGCTCAACGCCAGGCCCGCCGACCAGTTGGACGTCTGGCTGACGCGGTTGAAAGGCGAACTGGCGGACTACCAGGCCGAACATCCCAACTCGGTGGTCGGCCCATTCGCCGTGAACCACGTCATGCACCCGTCGAACGACCGGTTCGAGCGGGACATCGAGGTGTGCGTGAAACACGAGGTCCCCCTCGTGCTGTCGAGCCTGAGCGCCCCACCCCCCGTGCTGCTCGACAGCATCCACGACTACGGGGGTGTGGTGTTCCATGACGTGACGAACATCCGGCACGCGCGGAAGGCCGCCGACGCCGGAGTGGACGGACTGATCCTGGTGGCCGCCGGGGCGGGCGGGCACGGGGGCACCCTGTCTCCTTTCGCCCTGCTCAGCGAGGTACGCGCATTCTTCGACGGGACCATCGTGCTCGCCGGAGGCATAGCGACGGGCGAGGCGATCCTGGCAGCTCAGACCCTGGGTGCCGACCTGGCCTACATCGGCTCCCGGTTCCTGGCCGCGCGGGAGGCCAACACCGACGACGACTACCGGCGAACCGTCATCGACTCCACGGCGGCGGACATCGTCTACACCGACCTGTTTACCGGGGTGCCCGGCAACTACCTGCGGAAGTCCATCGTGGATGCCGGGTTCGATCCGGACAACCTGTCCCCGTCAACAGGCGACAGGATGGCTTTCGGCGAGAAGGACCCGCTCGTCATGCCGTGGCGCGACATCCTCGGCTCCGGCCAGGGCATCGGCCTCGTGCGGGAAGTGACATCCGTACGGGAGATCGTGGATCGCTGGCTTGCCGAGTACACGGCCACCTGGGAACGAATGGCATTCTGACGGCGCCGGGACGGACGCCCGAGCCGCCGCCCATTGAGGGCGCGCCTGCCTGCGCGTCGGGACGTCCAGCACGCCGAGGCTCGCGAGGGCGGAGCTCCCTTTCGTGATTCGGTAGTCGGACAGGCCGTGGCATGGCATGACCGGCGCGTCCGTGATCGATTGTTCAGGAGACTCGCCTGCCATGCGCCGCCGCCGGCCTCGGGGCCGCAGCCTTCACCATGGCGGTCCTGCTGCGCCTGCCGTGCCGGGAGTGCGGTCGATGCCGAGAGTCCGGCCGTGTCGGCTCTCGGAGTGCGGCAGGTCCGGGGCGGCCGGGTGCGGCCGTACCCGGCCCTGCCGAGGTGGGCGGGGGTCAGGTGTCGGTGCTCTGGGCGAGGGCTTCGGCCTGTTCCTGGAGGGGCCGGCGCAGGAGCCTGCCGATGCTGTTGCGGGGGGAGCTGCCTCGGCGTCACCTCAGCCGAGGTGTCCGCCGCCGACCCGGAGGTCATCGCCGTAGGACCGCTGCGAGAGCCTGCGGGCCGCGCCCGGGGACAGGCTCAGGCCGTAGCCGAGGGCGGCCACGGCAGGGGCGAGGAGTTCGACGGGAAGTGAGCCGTGCCGTTCGACGACCAGCCGCGGGCGGCCGTCGTCGTCCGTGCCGTCGGTCTTGTGGAACGTCAGGACGGTGGTGGACATCGGGGCGTGGGAGGGGTGGCTGCGCCGCGCGGCGTCCTCGTCGGGGTTTTCCAGGAAAGTGATGCCCGGTTCGCTGTCGAACTCGGCCTTGAGCGCGTCGGCGCGCCAGTGCACCGGTTCGCCACGGGCGCCGGTCAGCTTCCGGGAGCGGTTGGCGGAGGTGATGGAGAGGAGGTCCTCCCCCGTGGCGGCGAGCGCCCGGGTGAGGAAGGCGTTGGAGGGGCAGGCGTATCCGGGAGCGATGACCTGGGTCGTGCGGACCCCTGCGTCGGTGTGGGTGAGGTGGTCGGGGACACCGCTGCCGGGGCGCTGCCGTCAGGGCGGCAGGATGATGCTGTGTCAACGTCGGTGTCCTGCCTATGCTCTACGATCCGCCCGAGTGGATCTCGACGTATCGCGGTGCGCAAGTGCCGTGGCAGGACAGGGGTTGGGACGTTGTCGCCAGTGGACGTGGTGCGGGAGTCGGCCGGGGCCGGGCGCGTCGTGTTCTTCGAGGAGTCGGCACGCGACGGTGCTCAGGCCAAGACCCTGATGAGCGCCGGCTTCCGGGTCCGGCTGGCCCGGGAGCATCCGCGATCTGCAGAGGCACAGTGACGGACGTGCGGCTGGCACTGAGCGCGGTGCGGGGTGCGGCGCGGGGTGCGGCGCACGCACAGGTCATGGTGATCGTCGCCGCCTCCGAGGCGACCGCCCGCACCCTGGTGCACAGCAAAGCCCGCGAGGCCCTGCGCCAGGGCCTGGACGTGGTCAAGGAGGCGGTGGGTCTGGCGGACAACACAGCGGTGGACGTGTGCCTGGTGGACGCTCCCCGGGCGGACCACGGTCTGGTGGCCGAGTACGCCGGGGCCATGACGGCCCAGGGGGCGGGGACGATCGTGCTGGCCGACACGGTCGGCGATCTGCTGCCCGGTCAGACCCGGGACCTGTTCCAGCGGGTCGCCGCCGGCGCCGGGCCCGAGGCGGCGGCCACGGTCTGCCGGAGCGACGACGCCGGAGCGTCCGGCAACTGCCCGCACAGCCCGTCCACGGACTCCGCATGAAGGGCACCCGCCGCCCGGATCAGGGTCCGGCGCAGCAGTTCGGCCGCGCGGTGGGCGAGTTCGGGGTCGCGGCAGGTGAGAACGGCCTGGAGCGAGTCGGGGCCGTCGCCGTGGGAGAGGAGGGCGAGGACGCGGCTCTTGCTGGGGGTGTGTTCGCAGAGGAAGTCGCTCGGTGAGGCGGCGAGTTGGCGCTCGGGCATGCGGGGAACTCCGGTTCAGTAGTAGGCATTCCGCAGGCACACGGCGCGGAGAAGGGTGGAGTTCCGCTGGTGGGCGCGCTGCTGACACGCCTCCGGACGGGGAGAAGAAATCGGCCGAGGCTGGTTCCGCCGATGCTGTCGGCGGTCCGGACCTGGTCGTGCCGGACACCGTACCCGACGGCAGTACGCGTGTCCGCTTCGAGAGCTGGATCGGTCCCGTCTGTTGAACCGTAGACGGGCCTGTTGACTTGGTTGTCCGACCGCTGGAGCAAGATGGGTCCTGACGCGTCGCCTCGGAGTAGGGAAGCAAAGAATGGCCACCGATGAGACCCGGCTGCCTGTGGAGTTCCTGGCCACTGTCGCGGCCGGTGCCGACCCCGGGTCCGCGGCGGCCCGGATGGCAGCCGAACAGGCCCGTGGCGTGGCCGACAGCCAACAGGGCGGACCTCTCCTCGCGGCGTTGCTCACCAAGCCTTACCGGGATTCGGCACCGTCCTGGCTGCTGGAGGCGGCCGTGGCGAACGGGCTGCGGCAGACCGAGACCGAGTACGAGTACCTCGGCGACTCGACCTCGCTGGTGGTCCTCGCGCTCGTCCACCCCGACTGCGACCCGGCCTTGCGGGCCGACGCCTTGCGCCGCTGCTCCGACCGCCGGCTCGGATCCCTCGGTGCCGCCGCCCGACCTGCCGATCTCTGTGCGGCCGTCATCGACGAACTGCGCAGGCGGGTTCCCCAGCCGCCGCACATGACGCCCGAACTGCTCAAGGAACCAACGCCCGCACAGGTGGTCCTGCGGACGGAACGCCTCCACGACGACGTGTTCGAGACCGCCGTCGCGCTCCTTCCCGACGGTCCCGACCACAGGCGGCTGGAGGACGAGGATTCCGGTGTCTGGTCCAAGCGGATCAGGGCGGCGTTCCACGCGTGGGGCCGCATGTGGTCGGCCGTGCTCGAACAGCACCCCGACCGCCACTCTCAGATCATCGCCATGACCGCCGACAACACGTCGAACCAAGTCATCCGTGACCAGCTGCTCGGCAGTGTCCCGTGGACGGTCGAGCCGAAGCTCCTCCGGCAGATCGCGCTGGAGGACCTCTCCCGGTTCGGCGCCGCCATGCTCGCCACCCGGATCTGTGGCTTCCTCCAGAACGGATCGTCGAAGGAGGAGGCACGGCAGCACTTCGCCGCCGAGCTCTCCGCTTTGGAGGAGACCGACCGAAAGGACATCGAGTTCCTGCACCTACGGGACGACGGCTTCGAGTCCGACTGGGGCACCGACTCCGCCGTCTCCTGGGTGAGCCACGCGGCCGACGGACCGTGGCGCCTCATCCTGAACCCCGCCGAGGCCAAGCCCGCCTACGGCGATCCCCACCCCTGGCGAAGCCATGCGGACGAACTCACCGACCTGGCAAGCCACTTCGCCACAACCGCCGTGCAGGCCCTCCAGACCTGGAAACCGAACGACCTCTACGGAATCAGCAGGGCCACGGACCTGCGCTGGATCCACGCCATGCTGGTCCACCTGCCCGACCTCACACCGGCCGTCGAAGCGACCGTCCGGCTGGTGATCCGCGACGCCCGCCGCGGCCGGTCCGGCCCCCAGTCCTACGACTACAAGTCCCAGGAAGATCGCAGGCGGTTCGACGAACTCCTGGACGCGATCACGCGGATCGTCACCGACCCCGCCCCGCAGCCACCCGCGACCCGTCGCACGGCCCTCGGCGATCCCGAGGAAGTGACGGTGCGGAGCCTGTCCGCCGCCTCTGCGGAGGTACTCGACGCCTACCTCGATCGGCATGCCGGTGACGACGACCTCGTGGAGAAGGCGCTGCTGTCCCTCGCCTTGCACGGCCACCGCGGCAAACCGGCATTCGCCTCGGTCCTCGCCCGCCACTCCGACCCGCGCCACGCCGTCCACACGCTCACCCGGGAGCTTCGCCACAGGCTCGGCGGCAACCCCGCCAACCGCGAGGCATGGGCCCGGGAGATCCTCGCCCTGCCCGACTGCCCCAGCGAGACCGTCCTCGCCCTGCCCGCCTGGACCGCACTCAAAGCACGCGGGCACCGCTACGACAGCACGCATCCCACCGTGCTCGCCCTGGTCGAAGCCGCGCTCGGAGACGACCACCAGGCCTGGCAGCGATTCGCCGACAGCCCGATCGGCAACTCCGGACCCAGCGCCTGGCTCCGCCTCGGAGACATCCTCACGGCCGCCACAGATGGGACGGCATGGCCGAAGCCGCCCACCTCCCGCTGACGACTCCGGCGGTCCCGAATCGGGCCGGCTCGTACAATCGCACGAGCCGGCCCGCAGGCCACCAAGATTCCCGACGCGATCGCCAAGCCGAACCTGCCCAGCGGCAGCTCGGTGGTCGTTTCCTACAGCCGCCTGCTCGAATCCGCCCACCGAGTCGGACCGCCGATCAGGCCGTCAACGCCCTCGTCCGAGCACTCGATCAAGCCCAGGCAGGCCGGCTCCGGGCCGTCCGCCGTGGCGACGACGACCCGCCACTCGCGACATAGCCGGCTGACAGTCACCCGGCCTGCCGAGCCGGCTCTGGGGACGGTTCGGGAACTCCTTCATGCCGGAAACCGGCTGGCACGTCCTGCGCAGCCGTGCGGGGAAGGGACCGGATACCGTGCCGAGCCCAGAGTGCCCCGCTGGCTTTCCTCTCCGGTTGCCGCCGCCGCGGGCTGGGGCATCGACCCGCTGGCCGCGTGGGCGGCGGCGGTCATCGCCACCTACCTGGGCACGGTCGACTGGCCGGCCGGCACGGTGGCACTGCTCGTCCCGCATCCCACCGGCGAGCACCCTCACAGCAGGAGCCACCAACGCCATGCCCTGCGCCGCGACACAGCCGTCGCCGCCCGTCCTGGGCCTCGCCCTCGTCCGACTCTTCGCGATCTCGTGGGGCTCGCCGTGACCCACCGCCCGCGCCGGCGGGAGAGCGCCGCCCGGGAGCGGACTCGGGCGGAGTCCGGTCGACCGGCGCCTACATCTCAAGGGACTTCGCGGCGTCACGGATGACGTCGAGGACGAAGTCCGGGTGCGAGAGCATGGGCACGTGGCTGCTGTCGACGGCGTAGGTCTTGGCGCCCATGCGCTCGGCGGCGGCCCGCTCCAGGTCCGGGTTCACCGTCCGGTCGTTGTTCGCGACGATGCACCAACTCGGCTTGTTGCGCCAGGCGGTGCCCGGCACCTGCTGGTCGAACAGGTCGGGGACCGGCACGGCACCCACGGCCCGGACGAGCTTCTGCTCGGCCGGCGGCAGATCGCCGCAGAAATCGCCGGTACCCGACTCCTTGAGCCAGATCCGGCCGTCGGAGATGTCGATGTGATCGAACACGGGCGTACGAGGGAACTTGTTCTGCTCGTCCTGCGAGGTCTCGTCCTCGTCCGGGCCGAGCGCGGCGATGTAGACCAGTGCGCCCACGCGGTCGTGAACCCCGGCCTTGGTGATCAGGGTCCCGCCGTAGGAGTGACCGACGAGCACGACCGGGCCGGGCACGTGGTTGATGGAGCGGGTGACGCACGCGACGTCGCTTTCGAGCGAGTCGAGGCCGTGCTGCGAGCTGGAGACCGCATGTCCCTCGGACTGGAGCACGGGGATGAGTTTGTTGAAGCACGACCCGTCGGCCCAGAGTCCGTGGGCGAAGACGATGCTGGCCTTGCTTGCCATGGATTCCTCGTTTCGTCGTCATCGAGCCATGATGATCCGGACACGCTGAGTGGTCACTTTATGACTCATCGCAGTTGGCCGCGACTGCTGGTCCTTCCGCCTCCGTCCGCAGGTTCGGACTGCCGTGGTCACCATGGAACCGGGCCGAACGGACACGAGGGAGACGCTGCACCGCTTCACGCCGGTGGCGGGCAGGATCCTCCTGGCGGCGAGCGTGCGCCGCAACCACTGGCGGGACGTCCCGCTCCACCCGACCGGGCGCGGCATCACCGCGCGGCCCATGGGCAGGTCGACAGCAACCCGAACTCCACGCTCACCGGTCCAAGTCGCCGCCGTCGACCGCCTCCCGGAGCACGACCCGTCAGGGACGGCGGAGCTGTCCTCCACCATCGACCCCACCGCTGCCGCCGTCGCCACGGCCGAAGTCACCCCCGACGCTTCCGGTCACGACACCGTCCACGTCGTCCAGGAAGCCGACAACATCGAAGCCCTCCCCCATGAGACCCCCACCCCGCCCTCGGCCTCATCGACGCCGGCGCCACACCGTACGAAGCCGTCACCGGCCTCGTACGCCATGCCCTACGCATCACCGACGGCCCCCTGCCCGACCCCGCCGCCCTGCGCGAACAGCTCGACGACCTGTACGACAACCTCAGCGACGCCGAGGACTGGGACGACGAACAGGCCGAGGAAGACCAGCGGCGCGCAGCTCGCGAAGCCTGGTCGGCCGGGGCGTGGCCGTGTCCTGGCGGTCGGGCTGGGTGGTTCCGGGCACGCGGCACCGTTGAGCGTCATCGGTGGGCGGGCCGGGCGCGGCGGGATGGTGCTGCGGGTGGCTTGTCGGCGCTGGCAGGGCGTTCCGCGACGGCCTGGCTGATGGTGGCGGTCTCCCGTTGCTCGCTACCCTGGTCTGAGGCGCCATCAGGCTGGCCGCCGCGGAACAAAATGGAAGGGGAGGCAGGCCGTGGGCATGTGGACGCAGGACATCCGGGAACGGGTGGCGAAGCCGTGGATCTGGTTCGTGGCGACCACCGGGGCGGACGGCGCCCCGCACGTCACCCCGATGTGGATCGACCTGGAGGGTGAGCGGGTGTTCTTCAACACCTCCATCGGCCGGGTCAAGGAGCGCAACCTGCGCCACGACCCCCGCGTCTGTCTCTCCGGCTCCGACCCGGCCGATCCGTACGACCGCATCCAGATCCACGGCCGGGCCGTCGAGTTCGTGACCGGTGAGCAGGCCGACCGGCAGATGGACCGCCTCGCCCGCAAGTACCTCGGCGTCGAGGAGTACGGCTGGCGCATCCCGGGCGAGCGACGGGTCACCGTGTTCGTCGAACCCACCCGCATCCGCCGGGTCGTCGGAGTCGAACCGCTGCCCGCTGCCGCCCGGCACATCGACTGATCTCGCCGCCGAGCCGTCCGGGTGGGAACGGGCCGCGCAGGCCGCCGCGTGGTTGTCCCGGATCTCCCTGAGCGAGCGAGGCCGGGTGCGGCTCACACCGCCCCGGTCCACGGCGGGGCCGAGGCGGTGGCGCGATTCGGATCACCCCGGCCCGGACGGCGCCCAGGGGTGGTGAGAGCGGCGCGGTGGCGTGCGCGCTGCCGGCGTGCGTACTCGTCAGCAGCCGTCATCAACCGTCCCCCGGTCCTGTGCGGCGACGAGGACTTCGGCGAGATCCCTCACCCCTCCCCCACCCTCACCGGGCAGCTCGCCGGCTGAACCCGAGAACCCCGGATGCTCTGATGAGGATCGTTTTCCGAGATCCTCATCAGTGTCTGTTTCGGGTGCGGGCCGTATCTGCCGATCGGCAGATACGGCCCGACGATCGTGTGCCTGTCTGCCGACGGTGCTGCTACCAGGTGATCAGGGCGTAGGCCGGGCCCCCCGCCGTGGTGGCTCCGGGGATGCCGCCTCCGGTGCCACCGGTCCTGCTGGCCGGCACGGACCGGTCGGGGTAGGCGGCGAGGACCCCGTCGAGGCGCATCTCGCGCACGGTGGTGGCGGTGTCGTCGATCACCGTGAGCGCGCCGCGGAGCTGCTCGCAGAGGTCCATCGGCTCCGGGCCGGCGTCCTTGACGGCCACCAGCGCGGCCTGGAGGTCCTGAACGACGGCGGCGAGTCGTTCGCCGGGCTTCGGCCCGGTGCGGCGCGTCTTGCTGCGCTTCGGCGTCGCGGCCGGCACCTTGCCGCTCATCGGTGCTCTCCTTCGTGCTGCGGTCCGGCCGGGGCCCGGGGTCGTGTAGGTCCACCAGGCGCTGCGGGGGCCGGCGAACAGCGCGGCGTGCCCGCGCCTTGCGGGGCAGGGCACGGGCTGCCCGTCGCGGAACACCCGGCCGTGCTGCTCCTCGTCGAAGCGGTGTTCGGAACGTGGCGCTGCTGTGGCCTGGCGCTCAGCGAGTGGATGTGTGGTGTGGGTCGCGGTCAGCTGTCGTCGTCGCCGTCGGCGGGGGGCTCGGGCGTGTCGTAGTCGTCGGGGTGGCCGTCGTGGTCATCGGAGTGGCCGTGGTCATCGGGGTGGCCGTGGTCGCCAGGGTGGCCGTGGTCGCCAGGGTGGCCGGGGTGGCAGTAGCAGTGCGGCTTCGCGGTGTCGTCGGCGGTGGTGCTGACCCCGGCGGCGACGTTGTCGGCGGTCAGGACGAGTGGGCCGAAGACACGGTTGTCGGGGAGGAGGTAGCCGGCCGGGGCTCGGGTCTCTTCCCAGTAGTAGGTGCCGACGGGAACGTTGCGGGTGCAGGTGCCGTCCGTGCCGGTCACGCAGGGCTCGCCGACGCGGGTGTCGGGATTGGTACCGGTGGTCTGGAGTCCGGGAGTGCCGTTGGTCTCCTCCCAGAGCTGGAAGGTGGCACCCGCGAGGGGGGCTTGGGTGTCGGCGTCCTGCTTGAGGACCGTCACGTTGCCGGTGACGACGGCGCAGGGCACCCAGGTGAGGGTGGCCTCGCCGTTGCCCAGGCGGGCTCCGGTGACGAACACGGCGTTCGCGGGGCCGCTGCTGGATCCTCCGCCGCCGCCCGCGCCGCTGTTGTAGGCGGTGGGGGACGCGGCCCCGCCGCCGCCCCCGGTGGCCCCCGCGCCTCCGCCGCCGCCCGCGCCACCGTGGGGGTCGAGGATGCTGTTCCCGCCGGCGCCTCCGACCGGTCCGACGGCCGGACTGCCGTTCTGGCCGTTGGGGTCGGTGTGGGGTGCGTTGATGCCGCCCTGCCCACCCTCGCCGCCGGGCCGGCCGGGCTTGCCTTCGTCGTCTCCCGGGAGCCCCTGGCCCGGCTCGCCCGCCTGGCCGGCGTCTCCGCCGCCGATGGCGGTGGAGAAGAACGACGCGCCGCCTCCGCCGCCTCCGCCTGCCACGACCAGAGGTGTCGTACCGGTGCCGACCGTGGTCCGGCCCCCGCCTCCGCCGGCGGCGATGCCGGCGATCTGGCCGTCCGCGATGTAGGCGCCGCCCTGGCCGCCTCCGTTGTAGCCGCCCTGGGTGTGCTCCGGATCGCTGTAGTCTCCGGGGTGCCCGGCGCCGCCCACGTTCACCGTGAGGACTTCTCCCGGTGCCACGTCGACCACCGCCGACACCTCCGCCCCCCGGCCACTCGGGACGCCGTACTGGCCCTCCCCTCCGGCGGCCCCGAACGCGTCGACACTCACCGAGCACACGCCTTCCGGGACCGTGACCTGTTCAGGCGCCCCGGTGAAGGTGAATGTGGAGCTCTGCGAAATCCGCCGCGCAGCGGGGTCCGTGCCCGCCAGGGCGGGAGCCGGGAACACGGCCATTGTGGTCAGCCCGGCGACCAACGCCCGTCCCGCGAATGAAAGGTAATGTCTCATAACGGAAGAATCGAACACGGGGGGCGGGCGGCGCGCGATGGGCATCCACCAGGTAGCCGAACAATGCACTCGGCAGGGGTGAGCCCCCGGACTGCCCAGCCGTCAGGTCACACACCGTTCCGGGCGGCGCACCCGCGGGAGCCGATTGATCGTCGGTTTCACAGGCCGATGCGCCGCCGGTGGCCGTCGCCGCCGAGGCCGTACATCGCACGCCCCGTCGCCTTCGGTGGCCTCACCGGACAAGGCCCCCATCGCGTCGGCGCAGGGCTGTTCCCGGACGGCCGGAGGCCTGTGTCGTCATGCCTCCGTGGCGGCTTCGAGTGGGCTCAGTGCGGCCGCCCGGCGGGCGGGAACGGTGGCCGCGAGCGCAGCTGTGGCCAGGGACAGCAGACAGATGAGGAGGAGCGTCCCCCAGGGGATGGCCAGGGAGTACTGCTCGATCGCACTGTTGGCGAGCGAGCCGACCGCCCAGGCGCCGAACAGGCCGCCGGCCAGGCCGAGGAGGGTGCCGAAGGCTGCGACAGTCACCGCCTCCAGGCGGATCATCCGCCGGACTGCGGTGCGGTCCATGCCGAGGGCGCGCAGTGCGCCGATCTCGCGGGTGCGTTCGGCGACGGACATGGCCAGGGTGTTCACGATGCCGAGTGCGCCGATCACGGTGCCGATGGCGAGCATGCCGTACATCACGTCGAGCAGGTCTCCGATGGTGTCGGCGGCCTCGCGGACGATCTGCTCCCGGTCCTGCACCTTCAGCAGCGGATTGTTGCCCACGGCTGCGCGCAGCCGCTCCTCGAAGGTCTTCGAGGCCTCGCCGTTGTCGGTGTTGACGAGGAGACGCTGGATGGAGCCGGGCAGGAGGCTGTGGCTCGCCACCTCGGTACGGGTTCCCAACGCGTCGCGCGCTACGGGACTGTCCTGGTAGACGCCCACGACGGTGTACTCCTCGAACTGCCGGCTCTGGCCCAGGCCGGCGTTGAGCAGGCCGCCCGTGGTCACGCCGCTCTCGCGGGCGATGGTGCTGGAGACGGCGATCCGGCCGGGCCCGAGGTTGTCGGCGGAGCCGCTGGTGAAGTGGAGTTTCATGACGGCGTTCACGGTGTCGGGGTCGACTCCGGAGATCTGGCGGACTGCGCCTGCGGTGAACAGGGTGGAGTCGGTGACGGCGCTCGCGGTCCGTACGCCGGGGGTGCCGGCCACCCGCTGTACGGCGTCCGGGCTCATGCCGGTCATGGCGGAGCGGGTGCTGATCACGTAGTCGGCGCCGAGACCCGCGGCGGCCTGGCGGTCGAGGGCCTGCCCGGTGGAGTGCCCGATGACGGCGAGTCCGGCGACCAGCGCGGTGCTGATCAGCAGGGTGGCGGCGGTGGCCGCGGTGCGCCGCGGGTCGCGCAGTGCGTTCTCGCGGGCGAGGTGTCCGGTGATCCCGAGGCGGCCGGTCAGCCGTCCGGTCAGCCGGATCACCGGGACGGCGAGCAGCGGCGCGAGCACGATCATGGCGGCGACGAGCAGAGCGCAGCTGATCATCGCGTTCTGCAGGTTCTCCTCGGAGGCGCCCTTGGCCCTGGTGAGCGAGATCAGCCGTACCGCGCCGAGGGTCAGAAGGGCCAGGCCGGTCAGGCCTCGGACCCGCCACCGGCCGGTGGTGGGCGGCCGGTCGGCCGTGCGCATCGCCTCCACGGGTGCGACCTTCGCCGCCCGGCGGGAGGGCAGCCACGCGGCGAGCACGGTGACGCCCACACCGACGCCGAGCGAGGCCGCGACGGAGCCCGGGCCGATCACGAGGGGGCCGTGGGGCAGCGTGGTCCCGCCGGTGCTCAGGAGACCGGGCAGTGCCTGGGCGATACCGAGGCCGAGCAGAAAGCCGGCCGCCGACGCGACCGCACCGACCAGGGCCGCTTCCAGCAGGACGGAGCGGGACACCTGGCGGCGGGAGGCGCCGATCGCGCGCAGCAGCGCGATCTCGCGGGTGCGCCGCGCCACGAGCATGGTGAAGGTGTTGACGATGAGGAATGAGCCGATGAACAGCGAGACTCCGGCGAAGACCGTCGGCACCTTCTCGTAGCCCCGGGTCAGGGTGTCGACGAGGATGGCCTGTTGGGCGGCCAGGGCGGCGCTGGTGGTGGCTTTGGCGCGGTCGGCCGGGAGCACGGCGGTGACCCGGCGGGCGAGTTCGGCCGGGGTGGTGCCGGGCGTGGCGGTCAGATCGAGGCTGGTGTAGTGGCCGGGTGTCGCGAACAGCTGCTGGGCGGTCGCCTTGTCGAACAGGGTGAGGGTTCCGCCGGCGGTCACCCGGGTGTCGTCGGTGGTGACGATGCCGACGAGCCGCTTGGTCATCACCGGCCCGTCGGTGGCCAGCGTGACCGTGTCCCCGATGCGGAGCCGCCCGGCGTCGGCGGTGCCGCGGTCCACGGCGATCTCACCGCTGTCGGCCGGGGCGCGGCCCTCGGCCAGCGGGTAGTGGCTGTCCTTGCCGTCCGGGCCGGGCATGTAGCCGGCGGCCGGGTTCGACCATGCCCGGCCGGCCCGCAGCGGGGTACCGTCCGCCGCGTTCAGGACGGCCGAGCCATCGGCGGACGGGCGTACGGTGGCGACACCTGTGACGTCGGCCAGTTCGCGGACCAAGGCGTCGTCGAGTACGCCGGCCTGCCGCTCCGGGGGTGCCCCGGGCGGGGGTGTCTTGCCAGTGACGGTGACCGCGACGTCGGCGAAGGTCTTCGACGCGGCGGCGCGGTGGGCCGCCGTGGTGGAGTCGGCGAAGACGAGGGTCCCGCTGACGAACGCGACGCCGAGGCAGACGGCCAGGATCGTCATGGTCAGGCGGGCCTTGTGGGCCAGGATGTTGCGCAGGGCTGTTTTCAGCACGAGGGCTTCCGGGGGTCGGGCTCGACGGCGACGGCTGCACGAGCGGCGGGATTTCGGTTCCGGGACGGGAGGGAGCGGGTCAGCTGGTACCCGAGTCGGCCCCGTCACCCGGGGTTCCGCCGTCCGAGTTCCACGGGGCCGCGCCGGGAAGACGCCGCATCAGGTCCAGGACCCGGTCCGGGGTGGGACGGTCCATCTCGTCGACCAGGCGGCCGTCGGAGAGGAAGACGACGCGGTCGGCGTAGCCGGCGGCGACGGGATCGTGGGTGACCATGACCACGCTCTGGCCCAGCTCACGCACCGAGTCGCGCAGAAAGCCGAGGATTTCGGCCCCGGCGCGGGAGTCGAGGTTGCCGGTGGGTTCGTCACCGAAGACGATCGCGGGGCGGGAGGCCAGGGCGCGGGCCACGGCGACGCGCTGCTGCTGCCCGCCGGACAGCTGTGCGGGACGGTGGCCGAGGCGGTCGGTGAGGCCCACCATGGAGATCACGCGGTCCAGCCACTGCCCGTCCGGGCGGCGTCCGGCGATGGCCAGCGGCAGCGTGATGTTCTCCAGCGCGGTCAGCGTCGGCAGCAGGTTGAACGCTTGGAAGACGAACCCGATCCGGTCGCGCCGCAGTTGCGTGAGCCGGCGGTCGCCGAGCCGGCTCAGTTCGGCGGTGCCCACGCGCACGGATCCGGAGGTGGGCGAATCGAGTCCGGCGGCGCAGTGCATCAGGGTGGACTTGCCGCAGCCGGAGGGCCCCATGATCGCGGTGAACTCGGCCTCCCGGAAGGCGATGCTCACCCGGTCGAGGGCCACGACCCGGTTGTCACCGCTGCCGTAGACCTTGGTCAGGTCGGTGGTGGAGGCAGCGATCCCGGGCAAGGTGTGCGGTGCGTCGGGGGCGAGGGAACGGGCGGTCACGAGGACTCCTTTGCAAGTGCGGGAAGACGCACTCGAAGGGTGTCCGCGGAACGTATCGGGGGCCCGGCCGCCGTGTATCGTCCTGCGCGCCGTCCTGTAGCAGTTCCGTGGGCCTCCTGGTCAGGCCGGCAGTCGCAGCGTGGCGATGGCGCCGCTGTCCGGGGTGTTGTCCAGGCGTAGGTCGGCGCCGAGAACGCTCGCCTGGCCCTGGGCGATGGTCAGGCCCAGGCCGTGGCCCGGGCCGCGATCCGGTGCGCCGGTGTGGAAGCGGCGTGGGCCGTGGAGCAGGAGGTCGTCGGGGAAGCCGGGGCCGTGGTCTCGTACGGCGACCGTTCGCCCGTGCACGGTGACCCGTACCGGGGTGCCGCCGTGCCGGTGGGCGTTGACGACGAGGTTGCCGATGATCCGCTCCAGTCGGCGCGGGTCGGTCTCCACCACTGGCCCGTCCGGGCCCGCCCCGGCGTCGTCGGCTGGTTCGTCCTCGACGATGGTCACCTCGGTGTCGAGGCCGGTGCGGGCCACGGCCTCGCGGACGACGGCGCCGAGTGGCACCCACACGCGGACGGGTTCTTCGACGCCGGCGTCCAGGCGGGAGATCTCCAGCAGGTCCTCGACCAGGCCGCGCAGATCGCGCACCCGGGTGCGGATCGCATTCTCCGTCTCACCGGGCGCCAGTAGGTCCGCGGCGGCCAGCAGTCCGCCTACGGGGGTGCGCAGTTCGTGGGCCACGTCCGCAGTGAACTGGCGCTCTGTCCGCAGCCGTCGGCTGAGACTGTCGGCCATCAGGTCGACGGTGGCGGCGATGTCGGCCACCTCGTCGCTGCCCCGGGTGGGCCCGGTACGGGCGTCGAGGTCGCCGCCGGAGATCCGGGCCGCGGTCTGCGAGACCCGCCGGAGCCTGCGGGCGAGCAGCCCGGCCCCGTAGACCGCCAGGGGCGTCGCCGCCGTGAGCGCGATCAGCGAGGCCGTCACCATGGTCACGTCGAGCATGCGCAGGGTGTGGAGATCGTTGCTCATGTTGATCTGAACAGCGAGGACAGGGCTGCCCGGGCCACCGGTCCGCTGGGCGGCCCAGACACTGGGCCCCAGATTTCCCTCCACGTGCCCGTCACGGGCCGTGTGGCGGTCACCGTCGGCCAGGTCGCGCAGCGGCGTGGGCAGACCGGCCGGATTGAGCTCGGCGCCGCCCACCAGCGTTCCCGTCCGCCGGTAGACGTCCACGGCCGAGTAGAGCGTATTGAAGGCTTGCGCCTCGGCGCGGCTGCGAACGTCGTTCTCGGTCCACACGTGCACCAGGACACCGACGACGGCCACAACCAGGCAGGCGGTGACTGCGGCCAACGCGGTGATCTTCCAACGCAACGACGTGCGGGGCGACCACAGCCTGCGCGACGCACGCACCGGCCTCAGCGCCTGAACTTGTAGCCGAAGCCGCGGACCGTCTCGATCCGCTCCCGGCCCACCTTCCGGCGCAGCCGCTGCACACACAGGTCCACCACCCGGCTGTCACCGTCCCAGCCGTACTCCCAGACATCGCGTAGCAGGGTGTGTCGCTCCAGCACGACGCCGGGACGGGCGGCGAATTCCAGCAGCAGCTTCAACTCGGTCGGGGTCAGCGCCACCGGGCTCCCCGCGACGGACACCTCCATGCCGGCCGTGTCGATGCTCAGGTCCCCGAACACCAGCACTTCGCCGTCGGACGGCGCCCGCTCATCCGTGCTCGGCGACTCCGGGGCGAGGGGGTACGTGGCCCGGCGCAGCAGCGACCGGATCCGGGCCACCAGCACGTACGTCTCCACCGGCTTGACCACGTAGTCATCCGCCCCGGCCTCCAGCCCGGCGACGACGTCAAGCCCGTCGCCGCGCGCGGACATCATCAGCACAGGCACCAGACTGCTCTCCCGGACCCTGCGGCACAGGCCGATCCCGTCCAGGCCGGGCAGCATCACGTCGAGGATCAGCAGGTCGAAGCTCCCCTCACGGAAGAGCTCCAGCCCCGCGAAACCGTCGGCGGCAGCACTCACCCCGTACCCGTAGCGCTCCAGAGCGAGGGTGAAGGACCGGCGCATCAGGTCGTCGTCCTCCACCAGCAGGACACGCACGTACTGCGGGGAATCCGGAGCAGGGAGGGACGAGGGCACGGGCACGACTCCTGTTACGAACGACCACAAGGCACCGGCCGCCAGGGCACTCCCATGCCGAGGGCCGGCCTGGGAGGAACCCTACGACAGCCGCCGGACGCCGCGACCACCCGCACGAAAGCCGCTCGCGGCTCCTCCTCGACCGTGAACACGCAACACGGTCGTGCCGTCGTTCCGGCGCAGGCCGCGGACGGCTCCCTGCCCGGTCGTGACGACGGGTTCGGGGTGGTGCTTCAACTCTGGTGCCTTTCCGGGGACTTCAGCCCTGCCCGGGGTACGGGGCGAAGGGCGCCCAGGCCTTGATGCCGAAGGCGCTTCCCTCGCGCGTGACCTCGGCGGCGCCGTGGCCGCCCAGGTGGGCGGGGATCACCAGGGCGTTGTGGTCGGCCGCCCAGCCCAGGACCCTGCGGCGGGCGGCCCGCGCTTCAGCGGGGTCCTCGCAGAAGCAGCTGTTGGCGTCCGGTTCGAGGATCTGCACCGGGCTGTGCAGCACGTCGCCGATGAACACCGCGCGGTCCGTCCCCGAGGTGAGGGTCAGCACGGAGGAGCCGGGCGTGTGCCCGGGAGCGGCGTCCAGGCGCAGGTTCGCGTCGATCCGGTGGCCGTCCTCCCACAACCGCGTCCGGCCGGCCCGGTGCACCGGGGCCACGCTGTCCTCGAAGACGTTCTGGTTGCCGCGGCCGAGGAGCGGCTTGTGCCCGTTCTCCGGGTTCCAGAAGTCGAAGTCGGCCTTCGGCATCAGGTAGGTGGCGTTCGGGAACGTGGGCACCCACTGCCGCCCGTCCAGGTAGGTGTTCCAGCCGACGTGGTCGATGTGGAGGTGCGTGTTGATCACGACGTCCACGTCCTCGGGCCGGACGCCGGCCCGGGCGAGGTTGGCCGGGAAGTCCGTTTCGAGGCGGTTCCAGACCGGGGCGTAGGGACGGTCCTTGTGGTTGCCCACACCGGTGTCGACCAGGATCGTCCTGCCCTCGCTGCGCAGCAGCCAGGTCTGGATCGCGGAGTTCACGTGGTTGCTCTCGGGATCCAGGAAATGCGGGGCCAGCCATTCGGCACCGGTTTCCCAGACCTCCTTCGAGCTTTCCGGGAAGAAGGTGTCGGGTGTCATCTCGACGGAGCCGAAGTACTCCCAGACCCGGGTGATCGAGACGTCGCCGAGGGTTATCTGTTCCATGGGGGTCTCCTTGAAGTCCGGAGGATCGGTTCGACCGTACGAGCGGCTCCGGTGGGCGCGGTATCAGTCACGTGACTGCACTTGCCCGCGGCCCTGACCACGGGTTCACGGGTGGGACCGTCGGGGCCGGGGTCGCCGACCAGGTGCACCGGGAAGGCGGCCGCGTCGTCGCCCGGATCATGCACACGGGATTCCGTGCGGTATGCGTCAGGCGACTGCCTTCGGAGGTCGGGGTGTCGCGGGTCGGGGTGTCGCGGGTCGGGGTGTCGCGGGTCGGGGCGGGCGTTCGGGCGTGCCGGTCATCCCGCCGTGGACCCGATGCGATGACGGCAGTACGACGTCATCGGGCCCGGACGTGCTACCGGGGGTCCCCGGGCCGCTGGTTCGGGGCTCTGTCGCGGCTCTCCCCGCGTTAGAATTCGGGGTGTCCCGATTCCCTGGAGTGCCCGTGGAAAGCGGTGGGAGGGCTCGCGGGGAGGAGCGCTCGACCCGGAGCGCCGGTGTGACACCGGTGGGCCGGGAAGCCGAGATCGCGGACGTCATCCGGCGTGTCGGCGCTGATCGGTCCCACAGCGACGTGCTGGTCGTCACGGGTGACCCCGGTGCCGGGAAGAGCACGCTGCTCGACATCGCGGCCGATCACGCGCGGAGAGCCGGCGCCCGAGTGCTGCGATCGGCGGGGAGCCAGTCCGAGGCGCGGCTCGGATTTGCCGGTCTCCACCAACTGCTGCGCCCGGTGCTCGGCGCGGCGGAGGGCCTGCCGGAGCGCCAGCGCGGCGCGCTCGGTGCCGTCCTGGGGCTCGTGGAGTGTGTCGAGGCCCCCGACGCGATGGTGGTGGGGCTGGCCGTCCTGAACCTGTTGTCGGGCCTGGCGGAGACGGCGCCGCTGCTGGTGGTGGTGGACGACGCCCAGTGGATCGACCGCGGTTCCCTGCAGGTCCTCTCCTTCGTGGCGCGACGCATGGACCGCGAGACCGTGACCCTGCTGCTCGGAGTCCGCAGCGCGGCCGTGCTGCCCGGCTTCGACCGGGAGTACGAGCACCTCGAACTCGGCCCGCTGGACGGTGAGGCGGCCAACCGGCTGCTCGACCGGCAGCCCGCACCACCGACCGGCCGAACCCGGGTGCGGATCCTGGAGGAGGCGTCAGGCAACCCGCTGGCCCTGGTGGAACTCGCCCGCGCCACCGCGCTGCGGCGCCCTGGGGGCACCGGCCTGGAGGGCCCGCTGCCGGTCACCGACCGCCTGGAGCGGATCTTCGCGGAGCACGCGGCGGACCTGCCGGAAGCGACCCGCCGCATCCTGCTGCGCCTCGCGGTTGCCGACGCGGCGGACGCGAGGGCAGTCGCCATGGGCCTCCCGGAAGCCGACGACGAGGCATGGGAGCCCGCGGACCGGGCCGGGCTGGTACGCCGGGACGGAGCCGCGATCTCCTTCCGCCACCCGCTCGCCCGCTCCGCCGTCTACCATGCCGCATCGCTCGGGGAACGCCGCAGGGCGCACCTCGCCCTCGCGGAACTGCTGCGTGAGGAACCGGACCGCCGGGCCTGGCACCTCGCCGCCGCGACGGTCGGCCCCGACCAGGGCGTGTCGACCGCCCTGCGGCAGACGGCCGACCGGGCCCGGCGCCGCGGCGGCTTCGCGGCCGCCGCCGCGGCCCGGGAGCGCGCCGCGGAACTCAGCCCGCGCCGCGAGGACCGGGCGCGCCTGTTCGGCCAGGCCGCCACCGACGCCGTCTTCACCGGTCAGCTCGGCTGGGTGGAACACCTGGCCGCCGCGGTCCGCGACTGCTCCGACGATCCGGCGCTCCTGGGCGAGGCCGCGCTGGCCACCGGCCGGCTGATGGCCCTCGGATCCCGTCACACCGCGGCGTTCGCCCAGCTCATGCGCGTCGCCGGGGATGCGGACCCGGACTCGTCCGCCCTGCTCGACGCGCTGGCCGCGGCCGCGGTGGTCCGCTACTACTCGGGCGAGGACTCCCAGCACCGACGGATCCGGAGCCTGCTGTCCCGCGTGCCCGACGATCCCGCCGCAGCGGCGGTGCGCGCCTGGGTGCTGGCCGTCTGCGACCCCGGCGGCGCAGCGGAGTCCCTCGTGCCGGTGCTGCCCGGGCTCATCGCCGGGAGCGGGGGCGACCATCAGCGGCTGACCGCGCTCGCGATCGTCGCCTGGCTGCTCGACGAGACCGCCCTCGCCGCCAGGACCTTCGACGAGGCGTTCGACCAGTGGCGGGCACACGGCCCGTTCCCGGACGGGCTGGGATGCGCGGTCGGCTGGACCCGCCTGGACCAGGGCCGGTGGGCCGGGGCCCGCTCGGTGGCGGCCGACATCGCCGCCACGGCGTCGGCGGCCGGACTCGACCACGCCGAGGCGTGTGCCCGTGTACTCGACGCCACGGTGGAAGCCCTGCTCGGCGACCCCGCCGCCGCACGCCGGCTCGTCGAGCGCGCCCTGTCCCTCGTCGATCCGCTGGAGAGCCGCTCCGTCGCGGTCTTCGCCCGCAGGGCCCTGGGGATGGCGGCCGTGGCCGAGGGCGACCACGACACCGCGTACGCACAGTTCCGCGCCGCGTTCACCGCCGACGGCGAGCCGGTCCACTACCACGTCTCCCACACCGTCCTGGCCGAACTGGCCGCGGCGGCCGTCCGACGAGGAGAGCGGCAGGACGTCGCGGAACTACTGGAACGCTCGGCGCGCCGCCTCGGTGCGGGCATGTCGGCACGGGTGGCCGCGCTGATCGACCGGGGCCGCGCCCTGCTGGCGGATCCCCAACACGCGGAGCCGTTCTTCCTGGCCGCGCTCGCGAACCCGGCCGGTGACCAGTGGCCGTTCGAACGGGCGCAGACCCGGCTGGACTACGGGGAATGGCTCCGGCGCCGACGCCGCATCGCCGAGGCCCGCCCCCTGCTCGGCGCCGCGCTGGAGACCTTCCAACGGCTGGGCGCGCGGCCGTGGATCGAACGGGCCCGGGCAGAACTGCGCGCCGCCGGCATCGAGGCGACCGGCGCCGGGCCCGGCGCCCTCGCCGAACTCAGCCCCCGGCAGCAGCAGATCGTCCGACTGGCAGCCCGCGGTCTGACGAACCGTGAGATCGGGAAGAGGCTGTTCCTTTCACCGCGCACGGTCAGCTCCCATCTCTACCGGGTCTTTCCCAAGCTGGGCATCACCGCCCGCTCGCAGATCCGGGACGTGCTCGAAGGAACCCTGCCGGGTTCCGGCGTCCAGGGCTTGTCGGCGACGGGTGAAGCAGTTGCCGACGGCGGGGCTCAGTTGATCGACCAGCGTCCCGGCCCGGACGAGGGGCGACTCGGCTGGGCCGGCCACGGCGGCGGGACGACTTCACCGACTTCCGGCCCGGCCTGCCCAGAGCGTAGGCGAGGCTGAGACCGCCGTGCGGCGTGGTGCGGCGGCGCGAACGAATCAGGAGAGGAACCGGGCGAGCGCTGCGGTGACGGCGGCGGCGAGGGTGAGGAAGGCGGCGAAGGCGGTGGCGGCGCGCATGAGGACGGCGGGGTACGTGGCGCCGTCGAGACGGGCGAGTACCCCGGCGCCTGCGGCGACCAGGAGTGCGACCACGACGAACAGGGCGGTGACGATCAGGATGGTGGCGATGCGGTTCATGGCTATCTCCCTTGAGGAAATGGGATGTTGACATGACCGAAAGTCTTGGAAACGGTGTTCGACGTGGTCCGGCTCGACAAAGATGAACACCGTTGAACACGCGGGGCTGGGGGCGATGTGGGCGTGGAACGCGATGAGCGCGAGGCGGCGCTCGGCGAGCTGCGTAAGCGGCTGGAAGACGGGCTGGCCCGTGCCGGGCTGGACAAGACGCAGCTCGCCGCCCGGACACGACGAAGTCGCACCACCGTTCACGAGGCTTTCCGAGCTGGCGGGCCTGTTCCGTCTGCCATGACGGTCGCGGCGCTGGCGCGTGCGCTCCGCCTGCCGGCCGACGAGCTGTTGGATCTGCGCCGGGCATCGGCAGGCGAAGCCGGTGATGTGCACGCAGTGGAAGCGGGGCCCGGCAAACCGATCGGGGAGTGGGATCCTCACGATCTGGAGGTGCATCCCGCTGGAACGGCTACCCCCGGAGTCGGCTCCGGTGCCCGATCACACCGGGAGCTGCCCGGTTACGTGCGCCGTGCCCACGACCAGATCCTGGCCGAAGCAGTACGCGAGGCTGCTGAAGGACTCAGCCGGATGCTGGTCCTGGTCGGGTCGTCGTCGACCGGCAAGACACGGGCCTGCTGGGAGGCCGTCCAGCCGCTCGCCGCCGAAGGGTGGCGGCTGTGGCACCCGTACGATCCGACCCCTGACGAGGCCGCGCTCGCCGGCCTCGGCGGCGTGCCGCCCCGCACGGTGGTGTGGCTGAATGAGGCCCAGCGCTACCTCGGCCGCCCCCGGGCCGGCGAGCGCATCGCGGCGGCCCTCCACACACTCCTCACCGATTCCGACCGCCAGCCGGTCCTGGTTCTGGGCACCCTATGGCTCGAGTATGCCGGCTCCTACACCCTCGTACCCGGGTCTGGCGCCCCCGACCGGCACAGCCGGGCCCGCGAGCTCCTGACTGGACGGACCATCACCGTCCCCGACACGTTCGACCCAGAGGCGCTCCACACCGCCACCGCCCTCGCCCAAGGCGGTGACCGGTTCTTGACGGACGCCCTCACCCGTGCCCGCACCCACGGACGCCTCGCCCAGGAACTCGCTGGCGCCCCCGAACTCGTGCGCCGCTACGAACAAGGCACCCCACCCTCCAGAGCCCTACTGGAGGCCGCGATGGATGCCCGCCGCCTCGGCGTCGGGCTCCCTCTCCCGCAGGCGTTCCTCATCGACGCCGCCACCGACTACCTCACCGACCACGACTACGACCAGCTCACCGAAGACTGGGCCGAAGCCGCATTCGCCGAGCTTGCCCGCCCCATCCACGGCACGAGCCCCCTGCGCCGCACGACCACCCGTCCTCCGCGCCGCCCCCCGAGCACTCCGGCACATGCCACAACGCCCGCCCCGGCGCCGGGACCAGTCTTCCGCCTCGCCGACTACCTCGAACAGCGCGGCCGCACCACACGCCGCAGACGCTGCCCGCCCGCCTCCTTCTGGCGCGCTGCCACCCACCTCACCAACCCCGACGACCTCTACAACCTCGCCAAGGCCGCCGAAGACAGGCACCGCCTACAGTGGGCGCACTGCCTCTGGCGCCGGGCCGCTGACGTCGGCCATCCGCAGGGCCCGGTCAGGCTGGCGGTACTGCGGGCGGGGCTCGGAGACTATGAGCCCGCCCAAGCGCTCCTGCTGAAGGCCTTCGACACTGGCCATCCCCTGGTCATCGAGTGGGCGGTGGGGGAAGAGGCTGAGGACCTGGAGCGTGCCAAGACTCTCTTCAAGGCGCGGACGGGGGCGGAGGACCAGGGGGGTCCCAAGACTCGCTACCGGCAAGCCGCCGACACAGGTGAGCACTGCAGCCTGACCGATCTGGGCCGGATGCGGGAGATAATCGGGGATCTGGAGGGCGCCGCGATTCGCTACCGGCGAGCCGCCGACGCAGGTGAGCCCAGCGGCCTGACCGATCTGGGCCGACTGCGGGAGATAGCCGGGGATCTGGACGGCGCCGCGACTCTCTATCAGCAAGCCGCCGACGCCGGCCGCCCGAGTGCGCTACTCCACATGGCGCGGCTGCGAGCGAAGGCCGGAGACTTGGAGGGTGCCGAGACCCTCGTCCGGCTGGTAGTCAACACCGACCACCCCGATGCGCTGTTCTTCGTAGCAGGACTCCGGGAGGAGGCTGGGGACCTGAAGGGTGCCGAAACCCTCTACCTGCAAGCCGCCGACGCCGGCCAGCCTCTCCCCTACTTGCTCTCCAAGGAGAGGTGGCCGTTCGGATTGGACCCGGACGGTTCGCCCACTCCTTGCTGGATCTGAACAGGGATTCATGGCTGGTCCCACCACGCCTGTCCGAGCCCGGCGGCATCACCGCCCTGGCCTCCCTCCGCGCCGGTGACCGTAGGCGCCCGGCCGTCGACACGGTCGTCAGCCCGGTGACATGCCATACGTGCTTTGACCACTCGGCCACCTTCTCTCGATTCGCCACAGGCAAGGACATCCCGGGCAGACATCCGCCCGGACCTGGACGCCCCGGCCGACGGATCCTGCCCCTGAGCGATCGAACGAAGCGGTCCCGCGGAAGGCCTGTGGGGGTGCCAGGACGACCCGGTCGCAACCCAGCACGTCCTGGACCGCGATCTGCATGTTGCAGCCCGGAAAGTGCCGCACCATCCGGCCATCCCGCCATCCCGCCATCCCGCCATCCCGCCATCCCGCCATCCCGCCATCCCGCCATCCCGCCACAGCATGACCGAGCCGCCGGTGGCCTCGGGCGGGTGGCGTGGCTGCTCGCACGGCCGGCCCGATCCCGTGTTGCCCCGTGCCCCCCACTGGTCCGACGTCCACCTCATGGACCGCAAGCTCTACGTCCGCTGGACCCTCGCCGCCATCGACAACAGCGAGATAAACCTCCGTAAGCCCAAGACCGAGGCCAGCCGCGCCTGGACCAGCCTCTCCTCCCAGAGTCATGACAGCCCTCCACCACCAGGCCACCCCTCCAGATGGCCAACCCCCCGGAAGGCCGACTGAAGGGCCTGGTCTTCGCCCGCCCGGGCGCCACACCACTGCGACCGCAGTAGGTCCTCGACCAGCTCCACAAACACACCGCCGAACTCGGCTTCCCCCGGATCGGCCTTCACGACGTGCGCCTTACCGCCGCCAGCATCATGATCGTCGAAAACATCCCCATCGCCATCGTCTCCAAGACGATGCGCCACTCCACCCCTGCCACCGGTCGCTGCACCTGCTCGCATCGCCGCGTAGAACCCTGCCTGCAGGGCGACTTGGTCAAGGCCGATTGCCTTTCGGAGTTCGGGGGGTCTCCCGGGTCTCTATCAGTCCTGATCCGGTGAGCGAAAAAACCGCGCTTGCGCGCAGCCGAGGTGAAACCGACAGGTACGAGGGCGTACAACTGCGACGACAGGACCGCCATGGCATGTCACTGGTGGTTGACGAGGACGGATGCACCCTGTGCCGGTCCTTAACGGCGCCGGCTGAGGGTACGGTTACATCGCGTCCGAAGCCTTGGTCATGGCGCACTTCCCGACGCTCTCCCAGAAGACGTCCCCGAGCTGCTTCCAGATGGCTTCCGGGGAGCCGCTCAGCTCGGCGGTGAGGTCGTCGAAGCTGGTGATGGAGAAGGAGGGCGTCAGGGTGAGGTCGCCGACGTTCTCGCCCAGGAGGCTCGCGTGCCCGGAGAGCGACAGGGCGACGGACGCGCCGTCGGGACCGGCATGGAGGGTGAGAGCGCCGGCCAGGTGAACGGCGAGGATGTCCGGGATGCCCTTGGGCGCGGGAATGTCGAAGTCCAGTTGGACCGTGGCTGCCGCGCTGAGGCCTTCCTTGCCCAGTGTGCAGTCGAGGTGGCTGGTGAGGATCTTCAGATCCAGGTCGGCTCGAAAGGTGAAGCCGTTCGTCCCCAGGGTGGCATCGAGGGAGGCCGAGACTCCGAGGATCGCGATCTTCCCGGAGATGGCGAAGACCTTCTCCGGGATCTTCGTCTTGAAGTCGGAGAGGTCGAAGAGGTACTGGGGGCCCCGAGTGCCGGTGGCGTCGGAGAGGGTCAGGACGCTGCCGATCGTCATCGGCTCGGCGACGTCGCTCTTCACGTAGAGGCCAGTGGCACTGATCCTGACCTTGAAGCGCCAGGAGTTGTGGAAGAAGTCGATGTCTCCCTTGGCGTAGAAGCCCTGGTCCCACTGCTCCGTGGTGACCCGGTTGGTCCAGCCGCCGGGGACGGTGACGGCGCACAGGGCCAGCTCGTTGAGGACGATCTGCTTCAGGAAGTCGAGCATCGCGGGCGGCGTACCGACGATGCCGACGATGTCGTAGAGGGTGACACCGTGGTCGGCCGGGGTGTCGGCGGTGAGGGCGAAGTAGAAGGCGCTGACGTCCGGCGGCTCGAAGCTGCCGTAGACGGCGAGTTCGAGACGGGTGCTGCTCGCGATGGTGACGGAGCCGCCGCCGCCCAGGGAGAAGACGCCGCTCCCGTAGTCGAGGCCGAGGTAGAAGTCGTCGATGTCGAAGCCGTCGATGCCGAAGGCGTTCTTCCAGGCGGGGCTGGTCCCCGTCGCCCCGTCGCGGCGGAGCGGTGCGGGGAGGTCGGCTGCGGGGGCGGGGGCTGGGAGGTAGTGGCCAGGGGCGTCCAGGGTGAGGACGAGGCGCTCGGCGGCGATCGTCCCGGGGACCGCTCCGGCCGCTCCCTGAAGGATGAAGGTGAGGCTGAACTCCCAGCCCGTGCTGCTTTTGGAGACGCTGCCGGAACCGGTGAACTGCAGGGCGCCGTTCCCCGGGGCGGTGGAGGTGTCGAGCGAGCTGACGTCGAGGACGAAGCTGGTGGCCAGGCTGACGCTGTAGGAGGCGGGCTTGACGGTCAGGCGCAGCTCGCCGAAGCCCTTCTGCATCGAGGCGGCGCCGATGGTGGCGGTGAACCGGGACTCCTTGACCTGGGCCGCGAGCAGGGCGGTCAGGGTGATCCTGTCCGCGCCCGGGAAGAGCTTGTGGAGGAATCCCAGGCCGCCGGATTCGGAGAAGGTGATCTCGGTGAAGAAGGTGAGGCCCTTGTCCACCGTGGCGGGCAGGTTGGGCGGGGTTTTCGTTCCGTCGATGTGCTGGCCGTCGGCGGTGCTGACGGCCAGGCCGGACCGGCCGAAGGTCAGCGCGTCGAGGATGCCGAGGTCGGGCCAGTCCCGGACGTCCTTGGGTGACCACGTCCAGTCGTCCTGCCAGAGGGCGGCGGCGAACACGGTGCCGTTGCCGCCAGTGGCGGCCTTCCCGACGAGGCCGAGGCCGGTGGTCCCGTCGAATTCGGCGGTGGTGTCGACGGCGAACTCGTAGCCGCCGCGGGTGTGCCGCTGCACCGCGGCAGCCGGGGCTTTGAGGGTGATCGTCGGCAGGTTTTCCGGCAGGGGCAGTCCGGCGTCGGCGGCGAGGTGAGAGAGGAGCTCGGTGAGGGCGATGTCCGGGAGAGTCGCGGCGAGTCGGAAGGTGGCGGGGGTCCACCACTCGGCGTGGAAGGTGAGGGCCTGTTCGGCGTGCGCGGTGGGGGCGAGGGACGCGACGGCCGAGAGGTGGGCACCGGTGACGGGCTTCTCGGGGTAGGCGTAGTGCCAGAACTCCGCGCCGATGGCGGTCAGGGTGAGGGTGGCCGCGCCGATGGGCACCGGGACGTCGGTTTCGACCTGGGCGCCGAGGGCGTAGCTGTGGAGGGTGGGCTGGACGGTGCCGTTGAAGCCGGTCAGGGTCATCCGGGGGATGGCGGAGAGATCCGTGGTCGGCAGGAAGTGCCGGAGCACGTCGGTCAGTTCGACCTTGTCCTCGGGGGCGGAGGCCAGCGTGAAGGCGCCGGGCGGAATCTCGGCGGTTGCGTTCAGGCGCACGCTGTCGGCGACCAGGAAGTCGGCGTGGGCGGTGACGGCGGCGGTGCGGGTGCTGAGCAGGGGGGCGGCGACGCTCAGGGTGGCGCCGGCCCCGGTGAGTGCGAGGTCGGGTGTGTCCAGGACGTGCCAGCAGAAGTCGGGTGTGGTGGCGAGGGTGACGCTGACGGCGGTCAGCGCTTTCGTCAGCCCGCCGGCTGCGAGCTGGGTGGGGTCGATGGTGAGATCGGCGGCCGAGAGCGTGACCTTCTCGCTCAGGCTCAGTTCCGCTGCCGTGATCTGTTCGAGGGCGGCGCCGGTGCCGGGCCAGGCGGCGAGCAGGGTCGTCGGGACGAGGCCATCGGGGAGGGTCTTGGCGGAGAGGACGACGGGGCGCGGGGCGTCGGCGTCGGCGCAGAGGGTGAGGTGGACGGTTTCGGAGACCGCGAGAACGGCGCTGAGGCCCACACCGTAGGCCTGCGCGCTCCCTCCCTCCGGGCCAGGGCCGGTCGGGCCCGGGCCGGGCCGGCCCGGGCTGTCCGGCTGGGAGCCGGCCCACAGGGCGAAGGAGGCTCCCAGGGTGGTGCCGCTGTCCCGGGCGGCGGAGGAGAGCCGGATGTTGGGCCCGGCACCGGCGCGACCGGGCTGGATGGGCCCGAAGAGGGTCAGGTCGTCGTCACCGGTCGCGGGCGGAAGCAGCGCTGCGAGGTCGTGCAGCGCGGCCGGCGGTTTCACGGCGGTCGCGTGGAAGCTCAGCCCGGCCGGCAGTGCCGGGTGGTCGTGGTCGGCCGGGCGGGGGACGGAGGTGAGCAGCAGACGTGGTGGGGCGGCGAAGAGCAGGCCGTCGAGCGCGCTCGCGGCGGTCGCCGGAAACGAGGTGCCGAAGTGCCAGTCGGTGGTGAGGGGAAGGGCGAGGAACAGGGCGGGGGCCTGGTCGGCGGGATCGATGGTGAACGCGAGACCGGTGACGGGGCGGTCGGTGACGCCGAGCCAGCTGAGGGTGCCGTCGATCTGGAGGCCGGTGTCGGTGTCGTGTGCCTGGGCAGCGCGGATGCTCAGGGTGCCCTGGAACCAGGTGGTGAGAAGTGTTCCGGCGGCTCCTGGCCCGAGGTCGGCCGTGGTCAGGGTGAGGGCCCCGCCGCTGAGGTGGGAGCGGATGATGGTGCGCAGCTCGGTGATGTCCATCGGCGGGGCCTCGGGTCCTGGTCGGGGGGG
The DNA here is from genome assembly GCF_042792155.1 of Kitasatospora sp. NPDC056651. Classification (NCBI taxonomy): domain Bacteria; kingdom Bacillati; phylum Actinomycetota; class Actinomycetes; order Kitasatosporales; family Streptomycetaceae; genus Kitasatospora; species Kitasatospora sp. NPDC056651. The sequence goes on from NZ_JBHTWX010000005.1 coordinate 61,901, forward strand.
TGCCGGTCGGCGGTCTTGTGGTCCGAGGCGGGTCAGCTCGCGGAGGGCTCGTCGAGTCGCTTGGTGATGGTGTCGCGGACCAGGCGACTGACCTCGGGGCCGAGATCGGGCAGCTGCTTCTGCAGGGCCTCGTTCACCCGCTTGACGATCTGTTCCTTGATCTCGTCCTTCTTCAGCGCTTCGTTCGCGTACTCCTCGACCACCGGGTGCTGACCGGTGCCGCCGGAGAGGTCCACGGTGATGGTCAGGCCCTTGTCGGGTACGTCGGCGGTGAGGCTGTCGATGGTGATGGCGAGGTCGTCGAGTTCGGTACCGGAGAACGACAAGTCGGTGGCGATGGTGACCTGGTCGGCCAACACCGCGAAGTCGCCCGGCAGGTCCTTGTGGGTGCCCCAGTCCGCGGTGAGTTGGCCGCTGGCGTCCAGCGGACGGGGGCGGCTCGTCAGGGTCGACAGCTTGAGTACGGCGCTGACGCGTCCGGAGGTGAGGGCGGCCAGCTCGGACGGTGCCACGGTGTTGGAGCAGCCCCTGATCGAGAGGTTGGTGAAGGTGACGTTCTCCAGGGGCTTGAGCTCCGAGCTCAGGCTGATCTCGCCGATCTCGACCTTGTCGACGAGGTAGGGCTCGATGGTGGGTTTGGCCATGTCCGCGATCAGGGTCGGCGGGTAGAAGGGCGACTTCTCGTCGTCGACGGCGGCGCGCAGCCGGTCGAAGAGGTACTGGTCGACGGGGTTGTTGCCGCTGGAGCCGCCCTCGGCGGCACCGTGGGTGGCGAAGACCGCGTCGAGCGCCGCGTCGAGCCGGTCGGTCAGGGAGCCGCTGACGGCGGTGAGGAGGTCCGGTGTGTTGAGGGACTGCTGGAGGCTGTCGGTCAGGCGCGGCGCGCTCTCGGGGTCGTCGAACGCCTTCTCGGCGGCGTCGAGCCACGGCTTCTTGTAGACCTCCTTCGTGCTCTGGTCGATCGTCAGCTTGGAGCGGTCCAGCGTGTACACCGGCTGTGCCGCGCTCTCGCCGCGCGGGGTGAGGGAGTCGACACTCACGTGCAGTCCTCGCCCGCTGCCACTGCCGGTGAGTTGGACGCGCAGGACCGCGTCGACGGCGAGGCCCTGGACGCCGAGGGCGAAGGTGCCGGTGCCGGTGACGGTGTCGACGGGCCACTTCACATCGGGCAGGGTCTCCTGGACGGTGGTGACGGTCGTGGTGCCCTTGTCCATCGCGCAGACGCTCTGGTCGAGTTGGTAGTGGCCGGTGAGGGTGATGGTCTCGGCCAGCTTCGTGCCCTTGAAACGGCCGAACAGCAGCGGAATCGCGAGACGGTAGCCGTCGGCGAGGGTCTCCACCGTGGTGAGCGGGCCGAGTTGGACGTTGTCGAGTCCGGTGACCGTGATCGAGCGGGTCGTGATGAGGGGCAGCGCCTTGTCCGGCAGGGGGCTGGGGACGAACCGGCTGTTCAGCTCCTTGATGCCGATGTCCGGGGTCATCTTGTGGTCCTCCGCGTCGTCCATGACGAACTGCCACCACTGCTGGGCGATGTTGGTGGCCACGGTGGTGCCGTTCTTGAAGACGCCCAGGTCCCACTCGTCGGCGGTGAGCGGGACGAGGCTGTGTCCGCCGACCTCGGTCCCGGCCAGGATCGCGGGCAGGTTGTGGGGGTTGTCCAGGTTGTTCAACCGCTTGCTCATGGTGGCTTCGATGAAACGGACGAGGGACTCGCTCATGTGCTGTTCCTTCGCTCTTGTGCGGGCAACGGGCGCCGACGGGTCGCCGGCAACGGTGTCCGGACTTCGCGGACGTCTCGGGTCAGGGCGCCCGGTCGACGATGTGCAGGGCGATGTCGCCGAGCGCCGTACGGAAGGACGATGCGGGAAACGGTCGCAGGCGGCGCCAGGCGTCCAGCGCTTGGGCGCGGGCGTCTGCGTAGGCCGTGGCGTAGCCGGCGCTGCCGCGCACGGCTGCCGCGCACGCGCGCAGGGCGGCTTCGTCGCAGGGTTCGCCGCGGATGATCCGCGAGACCCGGTGGTCCGGCCCGAGTTCGGCCATGGCGTGGATGAGGGGCAGTGAGAAGCGGCCGCGGGCCAGGTCGATGCCGTGCGGCTTGCCGGAGGCCTCCGCCTCCTGGGCCAGGTCGAGGAGGTCGTCCATGACCTGGAAGGCTCGTCCGACCCGGCGGCCGTAGAAGCCGGCCCGGCGGGCGTCGGCGGCGGATCCGCCGACCAGGGTGACGCCTGCCTCGCAGGCGAGCCCGAACAGGACGGCGGTCTTCCGCTCGATGGTCTGCCAGTAGTGGGCGAGCAATCGCGCGGTGTCCCAGCCGGGGTCTGCGGCGAGTTCGTCGAGTTCGCCGCAGCAGATCCGGAACGCGGTGTCCAGGACGGCCTTGACGAGTTCGATGTCGCGTTGGGCGTCGATCGCCTCCACGAAGCCTCGGATGGCCTGGACGAACTGCATGTCGCCGATGAGCACGGCGGTCTGGGTGCCGCGCGCCGCATTGACCGACGGCAGGCCGCGGCGCAGCAGCGAGTCGTCGACGATGTCGTCGTGGATGAGGGTGGCGATGTGGAGCATCTCCAGGCAGACGGCGCCGTTGACGGCCTTCTGCGGGAGGGGGCCGGAGCCGTGGACGAGCCGGGCGCAGAGGAAGAGGAGCAGCGGCCGGATCTTCTTGCCGCGTCGGTACAGGGCTTGTTCGGTGGCGCTGAGATAGGCGGCCTGGGGGGCGAGGGCGGCTGCGAGGGCTTCGTGGTATCGGGCGAGGTCCTCGGCGAGCGGGCCTTCCCACAGCGCGTTGACGGGGTCGCGAAGGGCGGCCGGATCGGGGGCCGGGGCCAGGAGCACGGGTCAGCCGGTTCCTGTCTGCAGGTCGGGGTGGCCGTAGGGGCTGGTACCGGTGCGGGCGGCCGCGGCGACCCGTTCGGCGAGGGCGTCGCGCAGCAGAGTGCGGATGAAGTGCATGCCGGTGAGGCGTTCGCGGGCGGTGTCGCCGGCTTCGCCCTGCCAGTCGCGGTCGTCGAGTTCGAGGTCCGGCTGGGGCGCTTGGACGGTGAGCCAGTCGACCGTCCGGGCTCCGCCGCGGGCGATGGTCTCGAGGGTAATGGTCGCGCCCTCGATCCGGGCCCGGCAGGTGCCCTGGTGGAGCGGCTGCCCGCTCGCCGGTTCGGCGGCCGCGTCCGCCTGGAGGCAGGCGTTGCGGGCGCGCTGGATGTCCCGCAGGTCGGCCTCGGTCAGTCCGGGCGGGCAGGCGGAGGGGCCTTCGACGGCGATGCGCTCCAGGAAGCCGTCGGGATCCGTGAACGGCGCCGGGTCGAACGGCGCGGCGGCCCGGCCGGCGTTGGCGGCCTTCTTGACCGCGTCACGGACTTGGGGGGCGGTCAGCGGATTGACGGTGGTCCGGTCGTTGCCGGTGTCGGCCTTGACGCGCGTGCCGAAGTCTCCGGCTGCCGCGGCGGCCGCTTGGTACTGCGCCTTCTTCGGGTCGTGTTCCTCCAACCGCTCGGCCATGTGGACGAGGGCTTCCTGCATGGTGAGCTGTTGGGTGATCGCGTTCTCGTTGTAGCTGACCTTCTTCGGCGACGGGTCGGGGTTCGCATAGGTCTTGGCGGAGTCGTTGACCTTCCCCTGGTCGCTGCGGACCGCGTCGTGGGTGTCGGCGGCCATGGCGTCCGTCCCGCCGTTGCTCTTCCAGACGTCGTCGACCCGGCCGCTGTCGAACACGTCGGCGTACGCCTCGTTGTGTTCGTAGAACGCGGCGACCAGGTGGTAGCCGTTCTCCCCGCTCTCCAGGAGTTTCTCCCGTTCGGCCCTGGCCGTGTCGAGCCGCTCCTCCTTGATGTCGTCCGGAGCCGGCAGGGGCTTCGGCAGCCCGGGAGAAGCGGGGCGGGTGGACAGCGGGGCGAGGTCCCCCGCGCTGTCGAGGCCGGTACCCGGGTCGGGGCGGACGTCGAGCGAGTAGCGCCCGGTCAGGGCCAGCGGTGCCAGCGGGTAGGTGACGCGCGACCGGCCCCCGCCCAGGTCCTCTACGGTCGCCTCGCCGGGCTCGCCTTCGGCGGTGACGCTGAGGTCTCCGAGTCTGAGGCTCAGCGTGCCGGCGGGGGCGAACGGGTGTCCCTCGGGCAGGGAGACGGTGCTCGCGAGCGGATAGCCGGGGCTGTCGGGCAGGAACAGCACACCCGGTCCGGGTTCGGTCATGGCAAGGGGTCCTTGGTCGGAGTGGGGGCCGTCGCGGTGCGGCGGGAGCTGCGCGTGGGGTCAGTGGATGTGCGCTTCGGCCTTGACCAGCAGCATTCCGTTGTGGTTGTCGATGCCGTCGGGCGAGACGCGGACCGTCACCTCGGTGCCGCCGGCCTCGAAGGTGTAGTCGAGGCCGGTACCGAGGGGGATCGTCCGCTTCTGGCCCACCCACTGGTCACATGCCCACTTCCAGGCGTCCCCCTGGCAGTGGCGGTTCAGGTAGTCGATGACGAGCGGCTTGTAGAGGCCCATCGGCTCCCAATGCCAGAGGAAGGGCGAGATCCGGGCGACCTTGTAGTGCAGGTCCGTCGCGGTGACATCGGTGATCTCCGCCGTAGCGGTGGCGTACGGGGGGTCCATCTCCATCTTGAGCAGGCCATCGTCGATGTAGAAGTCGAGTTTCGGCACGTTCACGGCGAGCGAGGCGCTCCGCGGGTCGTCGCCGAGCGTGATCCCGTCCGGCAGGACGACGTACTCCACGCGCACATCGTGGCCCTGCACACTCGTCTCGTATTCGGTCAGCCGACCCCACGCCACCTCCTGGGTGTGATTCACCGCGACACGGAGGAAGTCGCCGGCGAGGTTGCGGCCGATGAGCAGCCACAGACCATCCGTCGGATAGTCGCCCAGTCCGGCCGTGGCGGGCCGGCGATCGGCCTGCGGCTCGGCCCCGGTGCCCGGGGAAACATGGGCCTCGGCGGTGAGCACGAGGTGGGTGCTCGTGGTCTCCACCGCGTAGTCGGTGAAGGAGATCCGCGTCCCGAAGGGCTCGATCACGGGGATCGTGATGCCGCCGAGGGCTCCCGTGGCGACGCGGAGGACTTTGGACATCAACTCGTCGACGGCCTCCTGGTCCCAGCCGCTGAGGCAGTCCGTGCGCATGGCGAGCGGGACCACGCCGATCTTCCCGCCGGCCGCCGACACCTGGAGGTAGACCTCGATGTTCTGCCCGTCGATGATGTTCTTGGTGCTCGTGCCCACCCGGGCGCTGGTGTCGACGAGGGTGACCTGGAGAACACCCTGGTCCGGCATCGGCGCTGCCGGAGGCGTGTTCCCCTGAGCGTCGACCGAGCTGTCCCAGTCCTTCTTGTCCGGCGGCCCCACTTTCACGGTGGGCGCCCCGGCGACGTCCCAGATGACGGCGTCCTCGCCGCTTCCCTCCTGGCCCTTGAAGAGGTCCGGGTACGTCTTGTGCAGTTCGTCGAGCACCCCGTTCAGGGCGTCGGCGTTCATTCCCACAGCGAGCCAGCTCATCGGGCTGCCTTTCAGACGGGGTGCGGTTCAGGTGATGTCGATGTCGCCGGCGGCCAGGAGCGCGCCGTTGAAGTCGCTCAGTTCCAGGTCACCCTTGGCGGTGGCGTGGATGTCCTGGCCTTCCACGGTGAAGGAGAAGCCGAGCCCCTTTCCCAGGTCGAAGCTGTGCTCCTGATCGACGACGTTGGCCTTGATCCAGTCGTTGAGCTTGCCCGTGAAGACGGGGGCGCAGAGCGCGATGAAGCTGGCGATGCTCCCGTAGATCGGGACGCCCCCTCCGATCGGATCGAGGGTCAGCTTCAGCGGGGGAATGTCAGTGATCTTCCCCGTCACCTTGGTCGCGCTGACGCCAGTGAGCTTTGCCGTGATGGTGACCGGGTCCGGTGACTGCTTGATGTCGAAGAGGAACACCCTGCTCCTTCCCGTCCCTCTCGGGGGCGGCATCGGTGCGTCGACGCGTCACTGCAGCGCGTCCGACGCTTTCTTCGCCGCACAGTCCGGAAGGACAGGCGACTTGAGCTCCGCGCCGTAGCCGAACTTGAGGTCGGCGCTCGCGCTGAGGTCCTCGGCCTTCACCGTCAGGTTCTTGTAGGAGTCCAGCGTGTAGGTGATGGTCGCCAACCAGGGCCCCTCCGCCTTGCTGGCCGTCCCCGGCTTGCCCGCCTTGCCCTGCGCGACCTGGTCGTCCAGAACCGCTCCGAGGACCTTCTCCACGAGGTTCTTGCTCAGCAGGACCCAGAGATTCTTGGTCGTGGTGGGCCAGGTGTCGTCCGGACCCCCCTCCGCGGCCGCCCCGGACTTGGACGAGGCTGCGAGCAGTGCCGTGGCCACCACATGGGTGCCGGTCGTCTGCACGGTGTCGGCGGTCAGGGCGATCTTCGTCCCGAACAGTTCCTCGGTGGGGATCGCGAAGCCGGGCAGCGAGGCCTGGGCCAGCGCGGCGGCCTTGACCAGGAACTCCTCAACGGGCTCCTTGTCCCACTCCGTCAGTCCGGAGAGGTCGGTGCGGACGGCGTCGATCTTCATCGCGATCTTCCCTTCCGACACGGACAGGGAGCCGTACAGCACCACGTCCTTCCCATTGATGAGGTTCTGGCTGGCGGTGCCGACCTTGGCCGAGGTCGCGGTCAGGGTGATCTGGAACCCGCCGTCGGCAGGTTTGGCCTGAGCGGGCGGGCAGTTGCCGGCGAGGTCGGTCGCCTTCGCCCACTCCCCGTCGGCGGGCGGAGCCGCCACCACCTTCGGCGGCTTCGCCACGTCCCAGACCATGTGCTTCTCGCCCTCGCCCTCCTCACCCTTGAACAACGGGCGGTGCGCGTCGTGCAGTTGCTTGATGGCGGCATTCAGAGCATCGGAACTCATACCGACGGCGAGGTCGAAGCCTGAAGTGGACACGGGAGCGCGACCTTCCGATCAGGGGAAACCTGGCGCCGGACCGGAGCAACTACCCCGCGGACAACGGCTTTTTCGAACCCTAATGACGCCGACCGGACCGGCGCGAGCCCCCATCGGCCGCTTCAGCCGAAAGGCTGAAGAGGCCACGCGAGGCTGACTCAAGCGCAATCGGACAGCCGCTGGAACTTCGTGTAGTGGTCCGGGCTGTACCAGATGATCGGGACCCGGCCTTCGGCCGTGGCACGCACCAGGCGCGGCAGGCCGCGGTCCTTGGGGTTGGGCTTCTTCTTGTACGCCTGCACGTCGTACTCGTGGAAGACCCCCGGCCAGCCGTCGAGGAGAGGCTTCCCGCTGTTCCGGAACCCCAAGAAGACGCCACCGCCCCGGTACCAGACCCCGCCAGTCCATGTCCCCACCGACTTGTTGCGCCACACGTCTCCCCCGGTCGGCCACCCCGCCAAGACCCAGTTGGGACAGGCATTTTCGACGTAGTGACGATCGCCGGCAAGCAGATTCTCAATCGACCGCGGCCTCTCGTCCCACGACACGTCCCGCCCCGTTGCCCCGCCGGCCGCGGCCGAAGTCACAGCAGCAGCCGGCGGGGTGCATAGCGCCACCAGCACTGAGGCAAGCACCCCGCCCACCAGCCGCCGCACGCCGCCACCCGTTCCCCGCCTGCCCTCGCCACACACGAGTTCCACCACAACCACCTTCCGACTCCGGCCCGGGGCTCGAAGAACGCACCCGCCACCACCGCGCACCGGCTCGCCGACGGCTCGAATCCCGCTACTGGACAGGTGAGTTCACCCACCACGGACGACCCGGCCATGTCGACGGCTTCCGACGGACCCCGGCGCGAAACGAACGCTATCGCCGTACACGAACCCACATCGGCCAACGCGCCACATCCTGACGGTCCGACTTCACCGCAGGTGCTCTGGTCGAGCGAACCGCGCCCCCCCTACCACCCCACCTGCCGATGCATCAGGATGTCCTGCGGCCTGACGATGCGCCGACAGAACCGGAGGTAGGGCTTCATGACCTGCTACGGCGTCGACCCCGACCGGCACGAGCTCATCGCCAAAGCCGCGGCCGCACCGAACCTGCCCCAGGAGGGCGTGCTCACCGTCTCCTACAGCCCCCTACTCGTCCGTGCCGGTCCGTCGCACGATCTCCGTGACCGGCACCGGGTCAGTCCTTGTGTCGGAAGGACGCCTTCTCGCCGGCTTCGGTGTCGGCGCGGAAGCGTGACCACGCATCGGGGTCGAGTTCGAGGGCGTCGAGGAGGTACGCGGTGACGGCGTCGGCGACGAGGGCGACCCGGTCGGGGTCCGTGTCGGTGGTCTCGCTCACGGCTTCCCCGGCGATGCCGCCCAGGGTGTGCTCTCCGCCGGGGACGACGAGGAGGCGTTTGGGGGCGGGGCTGAGGCCGAAGGCGTCGAGGCCCTGTCGCGGTGGATGGACGCGTTCGTGGAGTTCCTGGTCACGAAGCACGGACTGGGGGCGGCACTCCAGTCCGAGGACCCCAGTCTGCAGAGCCTGCACTCCTTGATGCTCGACACACTGGTCCCGGCCTGCGCCTCGCTCCTCGACGCCGCCGCGGCCCGGGGCGAGCTCGACCCGGACGTCACCGCGTACACACTGATGCGAGCGGTCGGCAACCTGTGCATCCTCGGCCCGGGATACGACCGCGAGCACGCCCGGGCCATGGTCACCCTCCTCAACGCCGGTCGGGACGACAGGATTTGACCCTGCGACCCCTTGCCCCCAGCGGCTGACGCCCGTCCGGGTTCACGTTCGCCCACAGCGGGTCCGTGGCGGATCAGTGCCCGTCATGCCGCATCGCCTGCTCGCGAAGCAGGCGGATGAGCGTCGTGACGTGGGGCCGGTCACGGCCGCTGACCGTGGCGACGCCGATGTGCCGGATCGGGCCCGGCAACTTGATCGGGACGGTGCTCAGGCCCGGGATCTCGGGGGAGAGCGCGATGGAGGGGATCAGGGAGATTCCCATGCCTGCGGCGACGAGGGAGCGGGCGAAGAAGTAGTCGGTGGTGGCCCCGCGGATTTCCGGATCGAAGCCGGCGTGCTCGGCGTAGCGGCGCAGGTATGCCTCGGTCTTCAGACAGCCGAGCACCCAGGGTTCGGCTGCCAGATCGGTCAGGTCGAGCGCGTCGTGGCTTTCGAGCCGGTGCCCCTGCGGCAGGACGACGTGCAGGGGGTCTTCCAGGAGCGGAGTCCACTCCAGGCTGGAGGTCGGGCCTGGTCCGACGGGGAGCGGGCCGTCGAAGTGGTAGGCGAGGGCGAGGTCCACGGCGCCCTGCCGGACGAGGGGAAGGGTGTCCTCCGGTTCGCCTTCCCTGATGTGGAGCACGGTGCGGGGGTGCGCTGCCATGAGCCGAGTGAGAGCCGGGGGCAGCACGAGCCTGCCGCCGCTGGTGAAAGTGGCGACGGTGAGCTGGGTGCGGCCGGTGCTGAGCTCGGCGAGCTGCTGTTGCGCGTGTTCGAGCTCCGCGGCGACGGATTCGGCGGCGCCGACCATGATCCGGCCGGCCCGTGTGAGGGAGACGCCTCGGGTGCTGCGCGCGACGACCTGGGCACCGAGGCTGCGCTCCAGGGCAGCCACCTGCTGGGAGACGGCCGAGGGGGTGAGGCGGAGAACCGCGGCCGCCCGGTTGAAGCTGCCGTGCTCCGCCACTGCCCGCAGGACCCGGAGCCGCTGCACATCGATCAACAGTTTTCCTTAATGCGCACCAAGCAAGCCGGGACTTCCGCTGATGACGATAGATCTCAAGGATGGGGCCATGCAAAGGATCTGCGTCATCGGCGGAAGCCGGTCGCACTATGCCGGGCGCATCGTCCGGGGCGAGGAGGTCACTGTGCACGCGAAGGCGCTTGCCCACGGTCTTCATCCACTACGAGGAGCTGGCGGACCTGCTGTCGTGGGCGACGACAGCCGACTTCACCGGCCCGGTCAACGCCTGCTCCGACGGCCCGCTCGATGTGCACGGCCTCGCCGAGACCTTCGCTGCGCAGGCCGGCCGGGAGGCCGTCTACCGAACCGTTTCGGCGGGCGAGGAGGCTTCGCCGTTCTCCTTCGACCGCCACTACGCCATGAGCAACGCCCGCGCGAAGGCGCTGGGCTTCTCCTTCTCCCGCACCATCGACTGGCTACCGGGCGCCGTCGCCGAAGCCCTCGCCATGTCCGCCGTTCCCACCGCCTAAGGAAGAAGGCCACCATGCAGTACCGGACCATCGCCCACACCGCGGTCAGTGCCATCGGCCTGGGGGCCATGCCGCTGTCCATCGAGCACCGCCCGGACGAGGCCCGGGCCATCGCCACCGTCCATGCCGCCCTCGACGCCGGCGTCACGCTCATCGACACCGCCGACAGCTACCACTGGCACGCCGACGAGGCGGGCCACAACGAGCTGCTGATCGCCCGCGCCCTGGCCCGCTACGGTGGCGACACCTCCCACGTCCTGGTGGCCACCAAGGGCGGTCGCGGCCGCCCCGGCGACGGAAGTTGGACCGTCGACGCCACCCCCGCCCACCTCAAGCGAGCCGCCGAGGCCTCCGTCAAGCGCCTGGGCGTCGACGCGATCGGCCTCTACCAGCTGCACAAGCCGGACCCGACTGTGCCCTGGGCGGAGTCCGTCGGCGCGCTGCGCGAGCTTCTCGACGCCGGCACCATCCGCGCCGCCGGCATCTCCAACGTCACCACCGTCCAGATCCGCCAGGCCCACCGGATCCTCGGGCACGGGCTCGTCTCCGTGCAGAACCGGTACTCGCCCGGCTTCCGCGACAGTGAGCCCGAACTGCGACTGAGTGAACACCTGGGGCTGGCCTTCCTGCCCTGGAGCCCACTCGGCGGTATCTCCCGCAGTTCCCTCGACGGCCCCTCCGGCGCCACCTCCCTCGGCACGGCCTTCCACCACATCGCCGCCGAGCGTGGCGTCAGCCCCCAGCAGATCGCCCTGGCCTGGCTGCTCGCCCGCTCCCCCGCAGTGATCCCGGTACCGGGAGCCAGCCGCCCGGCCTCCATCACCGACTCCGCCAGGGCTGTGGAACTCACGCTGAACACCCGGGAATTGTCGGAACTGGAGGACGTTCTGCCGGGCTGAGCCGGGTCACGGGTCACCTACGGCGCCCCGGTCCACGTGATCCTGAACAACCTCTCGCCCACAACGGCAAGGTCGCCACCGCCTGTGCGGCCGGCCACCGAGGTCACCGGTGGCCGACCGCACAGGGCCGGACGAGAGGTCAGGCCGCGCGCCCCTGCGCCCAGGTGTAGAGGCGGTGTGCGCTGTCGCCGAGGCGCGTGGCGTAGAGCGTGTCGGCCGGGCCGCCCGCGAGGTCCTCACTGGTGGTGGTGACGCCGACGACGGTGCCGGTGCCGGTCCAGGTGTCGAACTGTGCCAGGTGGGGGCCGCCGCTCGCCCCGTGCGACATGTCGCAGGACTCACCCCACAGAAGAGGGGCCTTGGGTCCGGGCCGGGCCGGTCCGGCGCAATGGATCATGCGTGACCCGGCGTACTTGGCGTCGGGGTTGTTGAGCCGGTCCTTCGGATACCCGAAGGTGTGGATGAACTCGTCCTTGGCGGGCTTGGTGAACGCGATCCGCTGGCTTCCCGTGACATCCGCGATCCGTCGGCCCTCGGCCGAGGGGTTCGCCACGAGGATCCCCGTGTCGTAGCCGGCGACGGCGACATCGGCCGAGGTCGTCGTGCCCGGATCGGCGTCCCAGCGGGAGGAGGTGGCCGCCTCCTTGATGCTGAAGCCGCCGAGCGGCTTCGTGCCGTTGCGGTAGCCGGGCACGAAGTAGAGGTTGTGGTTCCACGTCGCGTCGGTGGCGGCGGCTCCGACGCCCCTCAGACAGTGCGCCGCGGTGATGACGGTGCTGCGGTTCGCACTGGTGACGACCGTTGCGGTGCAACTGCCGTCGTAGCCGTCGGAGAAGGTGAAGAAGAGCCGGCCGACGCTCCTGTCCACCGCTCCGCCGTGCGTCCAGGTGGCTCCGGGATCCGGTGTGTTCGCGGGAAGCGGCCGCGGATCGTCAGGCGTGTTGTCGTCCTCGGGCACGGGGGTGATCTCGGGGACCATGGCGCCCGCCAGCTTCATCCGCTCGGGGGTCCAGTAGGCGTCGATCCGGCCGCGCTCCTGAACGGTCGTGGCGCCGGAATGCGTGGTGACGGATTCCCGTTCCGCGGCGAAGGCCGTGTTCGGCAGCAGCACGGCCGCCGTGGTCGCGCTCAGCAGGAGGGCTCCCGCGGTGGCGAAGGTGCGGGGGAACGCTCGGTGTGTGGTGGACATCGTCGCCAATCTCGGTTGGGTGCGGTTCGTTTCGGGCACGGCTCGGCCGACGCTTCAGGAGCGTTCGGCGGCCTTGTACAGCGGCTTCGTGATCGCGGAGGTGAACTGCGGGCCGACCAGGTGTCGGGTGCAGGCGGCGTCGCCGCGGGCGCAGACCCGGCCCGAGGAGTCGAAGAAGGCCCCCTGGGTGTTGTCACCCACCACCGTGCCGATTCCGGAGGACGGGTCGAAGTCGGCGACGCGGGGACCGCCACTGGAGCCGCCGCCCATCACGCAGGGGGCGCCCCACTCGCCCCGGGGCTCCGGGTGCTCCACGGTGCCGGGGTACTCGCGGGTCTGCCCCACGCAGTGGGCGAGCCTGGCCCCGGTGTACTCGGGCAGTCCCCGGCGGGTGGGATCGCCCGAGGCCTCGCGCGGATAGCCGAACTCGTGGACCGGGGCGCTGCCCGGCCGGTCGAAGCCGATGCGCTGTGCGGCGCCGACCGCGTCCTGCACGCGTTGGCCCGCGGCGTTGGTGTTCAGGACGAGGAACGCCTGGTCGTACGCGTCGTACTTCAGGGCGTTCTGCTCGTCGTTGAGGAGCCAGGTCGCGTCGGCGACCCCGGCGCGGGCGACGAACCTGCCGAACGGCGCGAGACCGTCGCGGTAACCCGGGACGAACATCTCGTTCGACAGCCACTCGTCGTTCTCACCGAGGAGGTCAGGGCTGTTGACGCAGTGCCCCGCCGTGACGACGGTGCTGCGGTTGGCGCTGTTCACGACGGTCGCGGTGCAACTCCCGTCCTCCCCGTGATCGGTGAAGAAGAGTCTGCCCACCGTCCTGCTGAGGGCGTCGGCGCCGGTCCACGGAGCGCCGTCGGGAGCGGCCTTGGGCGGATTGTCGGACGACGGCGTCGTCAGGGCGGCCATCCGCTCGGGGGTCCAGTGGTCCAGGACGGCCTGCTGCTGCGCGGCCGTGACCGCCTCCGGATGGACGACCACCCGGCTCGTGGTGGCCGCCCCGTCCTTCGCGGCGGGCGCGGCTCCTGCGGGCGCAGCCAGCGCCGTGCCCGCCGCCAGCACGGCTGTCGTCAGGACGATCCGGGTACGCGCTCGGCTGCGGATCCTGTCGCGGTGACCGTCGATCCGGCCAGGTGTTTGTGACATGCACGGCACCGTAGGAGCGGGATGTCAGGTTCTCGTCTGGGGGGAGTTTCATCCGTTCATCGGTACCGGCAGATTCCGGTAACCGGTGTTTCATCCTTGTATCGATGACGGCCGCACCCCTCACCGGCCCACCTCCCGGGTGCGGTGGCCGAGTTCGGTACCGGCCGGGGTGCGGGCGGCGGCGTCCTCGGTCTCGGGGGTGTTCGTCACGATCGGCTCCGACTCGTGTCCGGGATCATCGACATCGAGGCGTTGCGGCAGTTCCGGACGATGAATCTCAACAGCAACTGGCCCAAGGACCTACGCATGCGCCGGTACCCGCCAGGTGCCCGTGGGCGGCAGGAATCCACGGCCTGGAGCCGTTCCGGAAGCGGCAGCACTCCCCCACACCGCCGCAACCGGCCGGTCGGCGTAGCGCGAGGAGCCGACTCTCCGAGCCCTGTCGAAACTGAGTGCGGGCCGGACCGCGAGCCGCGGCCGGCCCCCTCCGAATTCCCCTCAAGAAAGGCGTACACCGTGCGTGGGAAAGAACACGACCAAGCGGAGACGGCCGCTGCCGGATCACCGCGCCGCCCCGGGCGGCACCTGATCGGCACCGCGAGCGTGCTGGCACTGGGCTGGAGCACGCTGTGCGGCCCCCTGCCCGCCACCGCGGCGGCGCCGGGCCCGGCGGCCGGGCCGGCGGTTGCCGAAACGGCCGGGCCGGTGACCAGGGCGAGCGGCTCCGCGCTGTTCACGGAACCGGGGGATCAGCTCTTCACCGTCCCGACCGGGGTCACGCAGCTGACCATCTCGGTGTGGGGGCCGGGCGGCCCCGGCGGCGCGGGCGGCGGCGGGGGCGGCGGAGCCGGCGGGGGCGGCGGCGGGGGCCAGGGCGGCCAGGCCGGTTTCTTCGTCACCTGCACCGTGGGCCTGCCGCCCTTCGGCAGCGTCGAGGCTCTGGACATCACCGTCGGCCGGGCGCAGCCGACGACCGCCGGCGGTGCGGCCGGGGCGGCCGGTGCGGGCGGCGTCGGCAACAACGCCAACGGCGGTAACGGCCATGACGGCGCGAGCGGCCGGCAGAACCTCCCCATCCCTGCCTACAACAGCGGCAGCACCAGCAGCGTTCTGGGCCTGGGCACGGGCGCTCTCCTGAACGTGAGCGCGCCCGCCGGGGGCGGCGGGCACTCCGGCACCTACGGTGACGGCGGCAGCGGCGGGGACGGCGCGGGCGGTCCTCTGGAGAACATCGGTGACGGCGGACCCGGTGGCAGTGCCGGCCGCGGTGGTTCCGGGGCTCCGGCCGCTCCCAGCAGCCCGAATCTGCCCGGCTGCCTCAGCCAGTTCGTCGACGCGGAGCAGGTCGTCAACGGTGCGGCCGGTGGCGACGGCAGCTCGGGGACCTCCGGCGGAACCGGTGAGGACGGCGACGCTTCCCGTTCCGGCTACCCCGGGCAGAACGGCGGCAGCGGCGGCTCACCCGGCCAGATCGGACTGCCCGGTGAGGGCGGGACGGCCACCTCCTCGGGCAGCTACGCGTTCGGTGCCGGCGGCCGGGGCGGTGGCGGCGGGTTCGGCGGCCGAGGCGGCGACGGCGGCCAGGGCGGCACCCCCGGCATCAACGGCGGCACCCCCGGGAACGGAACCTCGGGCTTCGACGGCGAGAAGGGCACTGACGGGTCCGCCGGCGGAAACGGAGCCGTCCTCATCCAGTGGTGACCCCACCGCCGCCCTGACCGCCCTTCCCCCACAACCGACGACCCCGGCGGGCCACCGCGCTGCGGCCGCGCGTCCGACAGGTGCCTTCGAGTGCGCGGCCGGCAGTTCGGCCCGGGGCCGGCTACTTCGCGAACTTGTCGTTGAAGGCGACGTAGTCGATGGATGTGGACATGACCGTGTCCTGGCCGTCGAGGAAAGCGCGGGCGGCATCGGCGGCGGCGGTGTAGGCGACCTGGGCGATGGCGGTGCCTGCGGAGTAGCGGGAGACGCCGGCTTCGCGCAGCTGCTCGGGGGCGGGGGCTCCGGGCAGCCACATGGCGTTGACCTTCAGGCCTGTCTCGCGGGCCACGGTGGCCAGCGCGTCGAGGTCGAGCAGGCCGGGGACGAACAGCCCGCAGGCGCCGGCGTCACGGTAGGCCTTGCCGCGGTCGATGACGTCGGCGAGGCGGCCGTCCTCGTCGCCGACGCCGAGGAGGAAGACGTCGGTGCGGGCGTTGATGAACAGGTCGATGCCGGCGTCGTCGGCCGCGGCGCGGGCGGCCGCGATGCGCCCGGCGGCGGTCTCGGCGACGTGGAGCGGGCCGTTGTCGGTGGCGCCGGAGTCCTCCAGGTTGATGCCGACGATGCCGGTGGCCAGGAACTGGGTGATGGTGGTGTGCAGGCCGTCGGCGTCGTCGGCGTAGGCGTTCTCGATGTCGGCGCTGACGGGCAGGTCGGTGGCCGCGACGATGCGCTTCAGGTTTGCCAGCACGTCGGTCTTGGTGAGCGAGCGGCCGTCGGCGAGGCCCTGGGACCAGGACTGCGCGCCGGAGGAGGTCGCGATGGCGGTGGCGCCGGCTTCGGCGGCCAGGCGGGCGCTGCCGGCGTCCCAGGCGTTGGGCAGGACGAGAAAGCCGTCGTGCAGGCTGCGGAACAGTTCGGCGCGCTTGTGCTGAACGGTGGCGGTGGACATTGGTCGTTCTCCTTGCTCTGTGCGGCTGTGCCGTTCGGACCGGATCGCGGTTCTGCGGCCGGTTGGCACCACCCGGCGGTGGTCCGTGGGATGCCGGGGGCGGAGATCAGCAGGAGGGGCTCTTCTGGGCCGAAGCCCCCCAGGCGGGAGGCGGCATGGCTGCGCCAGGGCCGCCAGTTCTCGGCCGCGGCAGCGGGGTCGGTGACGTCCCGGGCGGCCAGGGCGCGCAGGACCGTGTCGCCGGCGGGGACGGCAGCGGGGTCGGTGTCGGCGCGGGCGGCCAGGGCGGTGCGGTGGTCGAAGGGGCCGGTGTGCGTGGCGGCGGTGTGCGGGGCGGCGGTGTGCGGGGTGGCGGTGTTCATGCGGGCCAGATCCCGGAGGTGCCGCGGCGGTGGGAGCCGAGCAGGTGGGTGTCGACGATGCCGACGGCCTCCATGAGGGCGTGCATGGTGGTGGGGCCGACGAATGCGAACCCCTGGGCGCGCAGGGCCTTGGCCAGGGCCCACGATTCGGTGGAGGTGGTGGGGATCTCGGCGAAGGTGCGTGGTTCGGGGGTCTGTTGGGGCTTGAAGCCCCACACGAAGTCGGCCAGGCCGCCGTGCTCGCGCAGCCGGATGGTGGCGCGGGCGTTGGTCACGGCGGCCAGGATCTTCGCGCGGTTGCGGACGATTCCGGCGTCGGCGAGGAGGCGTTCGATGTCGGCGTCGCCGTATCCGGCGACCCGGTCGGGGGCGAAGCCGTCGAAGGCGGCGCGGAACGCGGGGCGCTTGCGCAGGATCGTCGCCCATGACAGGCCGGCCTGGAACGCCTCCAGGGTGATGCGCTCGTACAGGCCGTGCTCGTCGCGCACCGGCATGCCCCACTCGGTGTCGTAGTACTCGCGCAGCAGCGGGTCGGTGGCGGCCCAGGCGGGGCGGGCGAGTCCGTCGTCGCCGACCACGACCGCGGGGTCGGGGGCGTGGTCCGGTGCGGGGGTGGTGTCGCCGGTCATCGGTGAGCGTGTTCCTTGCGGTTCTTCGGGGCGGGCGGAGGCGGGAGGAGGGGTCAGAACAGCCGGCCGGCGCGTGCCTCGGCCGGTTCCTCCAGGTCGAGGAGGAGCTGCTTGCGATCCAGGCCGCCGCCGAAGCCGGTGAGCCTGCCGCCCGCGCCCAGCACGCGGTGGCAGGGGATGACGATGCTCACCGGGTTGCGTCCCACGGCCTGACCGACCGACTGCGAGAGCCCCTTGCCGCCGAGTTCGGCGGCGATGTCGCCGTAGGTGATCCGGCCGCCGTAGGGGATCGTGCGCAGGCGTGCCCAGACCCGTTCCTGGAAGTCGTCCCCGCAGGTGGCGGCCGGGACGTCGAAGTCCTGCCGCTGTCCGGCGAAGTACTCGTCGAGTTCGGCGCGGGTCTGTGCCAGGAGGCGGTCGGTGCGGACGTCGGCGCGGCGGCCCCAGGCGGCGGGCGGGGGTGTGTACCGGTAGCCCTGGAAGTACAGCCCCGCCAGCGCGTCGTCGCGGGCGACGAGCAGCAGCGGTCCCACCGGGCTGTCCACGTGGGCGTGTCGGGCGTCCATCTCGTCGCTCTCCTGTCTGCGGCGGCGGCCCGTTCGTGGCGCCGGTGCGCGGGTGTCGCGGGGCGGTGAGGCCGTCGTCGAGGCCGATCTCCTCGGTGATCCTGCCGTTCTCGACCTTGAGGACGGTGGTGCCGCTGAAGTGCATGGTCTTGCCGGTTTTGGCGGGCGACGTTTCTGATCCTGGTACGGGCTGCGGCCTGGTGCTGGCGGTATTCGGACAGGGTGTTCGCGGCCGTGGCAGCGCCCGGCCGGTGTGCCGGGAGGCGGCGGGTGCGGCACCGAGTCTCTACGACCTGGCAAGTCCCATCAGGCAGTGGCTTCGAGGTTGAGGAGGGTGGTTTTGGCGTCGAGGCCGCCGATGTAGCCGCCGAGGGTGCCGTCGGTGCGCAGGACGCGGTGGCAGGGGACGACGACCGGCAGGGGGTTGGTGGCGCAGGCGGTGCCGACGGCGCGGTGGCAGGGCACGAAGACGCACAGCGGGTTCGCGCCGACGGCCTGACCGACCTTCTGCGCGAGGGCGGGATCACCGAGCTGTTCGGCCAGGCGCCCGTAGGTGGTGGTGGTCCCGTACGGGATCGTTCTCAGCGCGGCCCAGACCGTCTCCCGGAAGTCGTCGCCGCTGGTGCGCAGCGGCAGGTCGAAGCCGGTGCGGCGGCGGTCGAAGTAGTCGTGGAGCTGTTCGGCGGCCTCGGCCGGCAGCGGGTCGGCGGCGGTCTCGACGGCGGGGCCGAAGGTCTGCTGGTCGGGGCGGCGGACGTGGTGGCGGAAGTACAGGCCGGTGACGGCGTCACCGTCGGCGACGAGGGTGATCGTGCCGAGCCGAGTGCCGGCGACGGTGTGCCGGGTGGTGTCCATGGTCGCTTCTCCTGTCCGTTCCTGCTTTCTCACCCCGTAGACGGCCGGGGGCGGCGGAACGTGAGGTCCGGTCCGCGGAATTCTTCCGCCCGGCCCGCCGGCCGGGCGCGGTGTCCGAATGCCGCCAGCACCATCCGAACAGCGCGGACAGAATGGTTGACGCAAAGAGAAATTGACCACCGATCATCCTGGACGGACGCGATACCCACCCGTGTCGACAGCATCCCCGCGCACCTACACCCTCACCGGAGCAGACAACCGCCCCTACGCCAGCACCACCCCCGGCACCCTCGGCGGCCACCGCCCCGGACGCCTCTACGGACGCCTCGACTGCCCCTCCGCCCTGCGCGCCATCGCCGCCGGCCACTACACGCGCCACCGCGTCTT
This sequence comes from Kitasatospora sp. NPDC056651, assembly GCF_042792155.1. NCBI lineage: Bacteria > Bacillati > Actinomycetota > Actinomycetes > Kitasatosporales > Streptomycetaceae > Kitasatospora > Kitasatospora sp. NPDC056651. Next base: position 80,685 of record NZ_JBHTWX010000005.1, read on the forward strand.
CTTCCCCGACGAAGCCACCGCCATCGCCGCCGGCTACCGCCCCTGTGCCGTCTGCCTGCCCAGGAAGTACCGCCAGTGGAAGACCCGAAGGACGACCCGACCGTGAACCCCCGGCCCGCACCCTCACCCCTGCTCCCCGCCATCGACGCCACCGCCTACGGCCGCCTGCCCGCACCCGCCTCGCACACCGCCGCCGAACTCGACACCCTGCTCGGCCTGCTCACCGCACAGCGCCGCCCGGCCCTGGACAGCGTCACCATCGGCCACAGCCGCGACGACGCCTCCCGCGCCGCCGCCACCGCCTTCGCCGACGCCTGGCTCGCCACCGGGCACACCGTCCTCGCCGTCGTCGACTGGCCCGAACAGGCCGCCTCCTGGCTGCGTCCGGCCCACCGCCTCACCGACCCCGGGCCGGACGCCTTCGTGATCGCGGCCGCCCCGCTCGGCTGGGCCCAGCTCGCCCGCCGCCTCGCCCACTCCACCCCCTGGCGCCCCGACCGCACCTTCGGCTTCGCCTCCCTCGCCGAACCGGCCGCCACCGCGCTCGCCGGCGACGGCGTCCTGGACGGCGTGCGCGGCGCGAGCCCCGACGGCAGCACCTGGCGCATCGAACACGGCTGGACCGACACCTTCCCGCCCCCGGTCCCGGGTGCCGCCCGGTGAACACCGTCCAGACGCCGCTGTTCGGCCCGCCACCGACCGGCTACCGGCGCCGCGAGATCGCGCCGGGAGCCGTCCATCTGCCCGGCTGGCTCACCTCCGAGCAGCAGCGCCACCTCGTCACCGCCTGCCGCACCTGGGCCACCGGCCCCGTCCCCATCCGCCACACCCGGCTGCCGCGCGGCGGCGTCATGTCCGTCCAGACGGTCTGCCTGGGCTGGCACTGGCAGCCCTACGCCTACACCCGCACCGCCGACGACGTGAACGGCGCCCGTGTCGCCCCGTTCCCCGCCTGGCTCGCCGACCTCGGTCGCCGCGCCGTCACCGACGCCTACCAGGACCCCGACCAGGGCGCCGCCTACGAACCCGACGCCGCACTCGTCAACTTCTACGCCCCCGACGCCCGCCTCGGCATGCACCAGGACAAGGACGAGACGTCCCCCGCCCCCGTGGTCTCCCTCAGCATCGGCGACTCCTGCGCCTTCCGCCTCGGCAACACCGAACACCGCAACCGCCCCTGGACCGACGTCGTCCTCGCCTCCGGCGACCTCCTCGTCTTCGGCGGCCCCTCCCGCCTCGCCCACCACGCCGTGCCGAAGATCCTCCCCGGCACCGGCGACCCCGCCACCGGCCTCACCACCGGACGCCTCAACCTCACCCTGCGCACCACCGGCCTCACCGACGAGCCGTCCGCGGACACCGCAGCCCGGAGCACCGCATGACCGTCCTCGGCTACACCCTGGTCAGCAGCGACCCCCACGACCTCGCCGCCCAGACCGAACGCCTCCGCACCCTCGGAGCCGACAACCACCGCATCTTCCAGGACCGCCCCGGAACCCGCCACGGCCTCACCCGGGCCCTCGCTCTCACCCGCCCCGGCGACATCCTCGCCACTCCCGCCCTCGACCGCCTCGCCCCCTCCCCCGAAGCCCTCCACGACCTCACCGCCGAACTGATCGACCACGAGATCACCCTCGACATCGGAGGCATCCGGCTCGACCCCGCCAACCACGACGGACACACCCTCCTCGACGCCTACCTCACCGCCCTCGGCCTCCACGGCAGTTGACGGCCCCGCGCTCCCGCCCCATCCGGCACCCCGCCCTCCCCGAAGGCCACTCCCCACCGCTGCCGTCCGAGACCAGCGGCGGCAACCCGGATGCCCTGCCGGCCTTACCGGCATCGTGCTGGCGGAGTGGGCCGGGCGAGGGCCCTCCCGGTTCGATCGGGTCATCCCGGGCAGCCCTGCGACCTCCAGGTTCGGTCGTTCACGGGCGACAGGGCAGCTCATGGGAGTACCTCTGCCGCAGGAGGTTGCCTCGATCCGTCCGACCACCCGTTCACCCCGCACCGCCGCACCAGGAGATGGCTCAGGTGATCCGCTTCATCGTGGCGGAGTGGGCGTTACTCAGGTACGGCACACGGTGTTTGATACCACCAACGGTTCGCCCGGTCAGCATTCCGGCGCAGGACATCCCACCGCTCCCCCGCTTCGCGGACAACAGGTGATACATGGTCAGGCCGAGTCGGGTCCAATCCCGGACTGCCGTCGGCAGATCGCGGCCTCGACGCCGTACCGGCTGAAGTCCCGGTACAGGCGGGAAGCGCCACGGCCGTAGCCGTACCCCTGTTTGAACGCCGACCAGCGGTCACGCCTGAGCCGGCAGTGCACCACCGAGCCGTGGGCGAAGGCGATCGAGAAGCCTGCGAGCTGGGCACGCCAGCAGAACTCCACCTCGTCCGCCCCCGGACGTAGTCCTCACGAATCCGCCAAGTCGGCGGTACACATCGGCGCGCACGCCGAGACTGCTGCCGACGGCGTACGGAAGGAACCCCGTGCCGACCGGGAGGGCGCGTTCGCACCGGTCGTCCGGTTCCCAGTGGCCCACGCCGGGCTCGTTGAGCAGGTCCAGGTCCAGGTATCCGCCGACGATGTCGGCCTGCCGCAGCGCCGCGACCATGGCGGACACCCAGCCGGGCGCGACCACGTCGTCGGCGTCGCAGAACAGGAAGAGGCCGCCTCTAGCGTGCGCGGCGCCGGCGTTGCGGGCGTGGTTGCCGCCCTGGCGGCCGCCGGCGGCCACGACCGACAGGGAGGGAGGGCGTCGCGCCAGCGCCAGGCGGCCTCGGCCGTGCCGTCGGTGGAGGCGTTGTCGGCGACGATCGTCTCCCAGTCACCCTGGTAGTCCTGCCGGCTCAACGCCACCAACTGGTCACCGATCGTCGCTGCGGCGTTGCGGGCCGGAATGATGACGCTCACCGAATCGGTCGGGTCACCGGAGCGCTCGGCTGCCATCGTGCTCCTCCTCTACAGGTCGGCGATCCGCCAGATGCCGATCGACTTGTCACTGAACCGGTGCTCGGTCTCCACACCGTCCGTTCTGGTCACATAGACCTCGGTGCAGTGCTCGTTGAGCAGGCGCAGCGGCTCGGGCAGGGCGAAGGGCGCGAGGCGGAGGTTGAGAGGGCGCCAGGCACCGGTCTCGATGTCGTTGAGGTTGACGGTCCGCTCGGTGAAGGTCGTCGTCGCGAGGTACCCGGAACCGCTGTGTCTGATGGTGTCGAGCGCGCGGTGGACGTCGTCGTCGCAGAGGTGCACCAGGCAGTCGCGGGTGAAGATGAGGTCGGCTGAGGGAAGTTGGTCCCGGGTGAGGTCGATGACCCGGAAGTCGTGGTTCGGGCGCGCGAAACGCTCCCTGTTCCGCTCGATCAGTTCGGGGACGATGTCGGCGCCGATGTAGCTGTCGACACCGAGTTCGACCTCGGACATCCAGAAGAAGTCCCCGCAGGGCACGTCCAGAAGACTTCCGGTCCCGAGTTCGGCTATCAGGCCCGGCAGTTGGGACCGCAGCGCCGCGGTCTGGACCAAGTTCAGAACCCGACCCGGAGAGCGATTCGAAATCGCCCTCCGCACCGCCGGGCCGGTTCCGGATCCCGCTTTCGTAGATCCGGGCGAAGGTCTCCGGCAGTGACCTGTGTGGTGAACGACCGGCCGCCCGCACGGACGCGGCATCGCGCGCTGCGCCGGGCCTCGGGAACTCGCCGCCTTTCATGCCCGACCTCCCAGGGCTTCGACCGCCTCGACCCAGGACGTGAGGTCGGCCGCGGGGTCCAGTTCGGCGGACCGTTCCAATGCCCGGGCGGACGCCTGTGCCCAGGCGTCCGGCTTCAGCACGGCGGTCAGGGCGGACAGCCAGGCGTCGAGATCGTCCCGGGGACGTAGATGCCGGCGTGTCCGAGGCACTCGGCGAGTCCCGGAGTGGGGTGGGCGATCACAGGGATGCCGGATGCGAACGCCTCGACGCCGACCCGGCCCCAGGATTCGTGGGAACTGGGCATCAGGACCACCCGGGACCGGGCGTAGACACGCTCACGCATCGCATGCCCGGGAACGTGGTCGATGATCTCCATGTCGGACCGGAGCTGCGGGGGCGGATCTGTTCCCCGTAGGCGCCGAGTACGCCGAGGAACCTCGTCTCCGGCATCCGGGCGGCGATCTGCCAGAACAGCTCACCGCCCTTGCGGTCGGTGAGGTTGACCAGGGTCACGCACTCTCCCGGTGCGGTGCGGTAGTCCTCCGCACGTACCAGGCCCCGTACGACCGCTGTGGCCTTGGGTCGGGATCGGTCGGCGAGCCCGCGGTAGAACAGCTCGGCTTCGGCCTCCATCGCGTACGAGTTGTAGACGATGAGGTCGACGCCGGCCGCTTCGCGGTAGCTGCCCTCGTGGGCGAGGTGGCAGACCGCGACCATCGGCACCCGGTACTCGCGGGCCAGTGAGGCCACGGACGGCACGTCCCCCAGGCGTGAGACCAGCACGTCGGATTCGCGGGCGCGGGCCGCGAAGCCGAGACCGTCCTGGAACGGGACGACGTCGACTCCGTCGAACCGGTAGCGGTGCGGGAGCGGGCCGTGGCGCGACAACCACACCGTCACCCGGTGCCCCCGCTCGGCCAGGGCACGGAGCATGCCGTGGAACATCCACTTCCCGCCCGCGTTGTGGTTCGGCGGGTAGCCGGCGATCCGGACCGTGATCTCCAGCGGGCGGCGATCAGCCGGGTCCGTCATGGTCGACTCCCCTGCCTGACACGCGTCGGCGCCCTGGGCACCAGGATGCGGGAATCACGAAGACCTCGCGATTCGTGTCCGTACCTTCCGGTGCCGGGCGCCGGGTTTCCACTCGCATGGGCGTGCAACGGATCGCACTCGAATCCGTGCGGTGCTACGAATGGCAACGAATAGCGGAAACCAGCCGGTGCCGAGCGCGGGAACCACGGCCGAGATTTTCTCCCTTTCCGCTGCCACCCCGAATCCGGTGCGAACCCGGCCCGGCGGGGCCGGAGAACGAGCCGAACAAAGGACCTCCCATGGACAACGGGAATCGGGCACCCATACCCCGGTTGCGTGTCTGCGTCATAGGGGCCGGGGTCAGCGGACTCGTCGCGGCGAAGACCTTCCACGAGGAAGGACACGAGGTCACCGTCTTCGAGCGCTCGGACCAGCTCGGCGGCGTGTGGAACCCCCGCCGGGCCTATGCCGGGCTGACCACGCAGACCCCGGGCGACCAGTACGCGTTCTCCGACTTCCCGACCCCGGCGGACCACCCCGACTGGCCCTCGGCACGCCACGTGCAGGCGTACCTGCGCGCGTACGCCGAGCACTTCGGAGTGGCACCGCTCATCCGCTACCGGTCCACCGTGGTGCGTGCGCAGCCACGCGGGACGGGGGAGCCGCCCTGGTCGGTGACGGTCGACTCGCCGACGGGGCGCTCCACCCGGGAGTTCGACTTCCTCCTGGTGTGCAACGGCATCTTCAGCGCGCCGCACGTTCCCGAGCTGCCCGGCACACGGCGGTTCACCGCCGCGGGCGGAACGGTGCTACACACCTCGGACTGCGGCTCGGCGGAGCTGTTCCGGGGGCGGCGCGTGGTCGTGGTCGGGTTCGGGAAGTCGGCGATGGACATCGCGGCCACCGCGGCGCCGCGGGCGCGGGAGGTGCACCTGGTCGTGCGCCGGGCCGTCTGGACGGTGCCGCGGTTCTTCGGCGGACTGGTGCACATCCGCCACGTCTGCACCTCACGGCTGTGGGAGTCGCTCATGCCGTCGCGCTCACCCGGCCCGGCGCGCCTGGAGGCCGGCCGGCGGCGCCTGCTGGCGCTCCTGTGGCGGGCCGTGGAACTGCTGCTGTCCTGCCAGTTCCGCCTGCGCGCCAGCGGGCTGCGACCGGCGCACCGGTTCGGGGAGCAGGTGGCCTCCGGTTTCCAGGTGGCGCCCGCGGGGCTGTTCCACCTGGTCCGGGCCGGCCGGATCCAGGTGCACCGGGCGGGCGCCGAAGGGTTCACCCCCGAAGGGGCGGTGCTCTCCGACGGCCGGGTGCTGGCGGCCGACGTGGTCGTCCTCGGCACCGGCTACCGCCAGGAGCTCCCGTTCCTGGACCCGGACCTGGCCGCCCGGATCATCGACCCCGAGGGCCGCTACCGGCTCTACCGCTGTCTGGTGAGCCCCGAGGTGCCCGGGCTCGGGTTCGTCGGCTACAACTCCAGCCTGTTCACCCCCACCACCTCGGAACTCGGCGCACGCTGGCTCGCGGCCCACGCCACCGGACGCATCACGCTGCCGAGCCCACCGGAGATGCACCGGGCGATCGACGCCGAACTCCTGACCGGAAAAGCCGTACGACCGCTTTCCGGCCGTTTCTCCGGAACCCACGTGGTGCCCTACACCTATTCCTACCTGGACGGCCTGCAGAAAGACCTGATAACCATCAGTAATCCGCGCGGAGTGAACGCGGTGCGAAACTACCTCAAACCGTTCTCACCGCACGACTACGCACCCGACACCATTCGGCGCGATCCGACTCACGGAAAGCCCTGACATCATGCCGACCGGCACCTCGAAGTGGTTCCACGGGACACCACTCAAAGAAGAACTCTCGGAATTCACGCCGCCGGACCCGACACCCTGGGGCGCGATGCGCGTCGAGGACATCCTGGCCCGCCAGTACCGTCAGGACGACGGCTCCACGGCTCCGGCCGGACCCGCCGTCGACGCGGCCGAACAGGCGATCGACTGGCTGCACCGAAACCTGCGGCTACCGCCCGGCGCGGACGTGCTCGACATCGGCTGCGGCCCCGGGATCCACAGCCACCGCCTCGCGGAACTCGGCTACCGGGTGACCGCGACCGACATCAACCCCGCCTTCCTCGACTTCGCCCGCCGCCGTGCCTCGGCCGCCGGACTCGACTGCCGGTACCTGCCGATCCCGATGGCCGAGATGACGTTCGACCGCGCCTTCGACCTCGTGCTCGCGGTCCAGGGGCCCTCACTCCAACTGCGGGATCCCGAACTGGCCGCGTTCATGGCGCAGATGGCCCGAGCCCTGCGCCCGGGCGGACACCTGCTGTGCGAACTCAGCCGCGCGCCCGCCGACCTCGACCGACGCGACCCGGACATCACCGTCACCGAGGACCCCTCCACCCGACTGATGGGACGGCCGGTCCGGGCCGCCGTGCTTCGCCGGCTCCTCTTCCCGGCGGAACACGAACGCGTGCACCACCGCCTCTTCCTCCACGAGGAGGGCGAGGTCACGGAGTTCTGGTCCCGCTTCCCCCTCCACGACCCCGCGCGCCTGGCCGCGGCCGCCGAGGAAGCCGGCCTGCGGGTCCTGGCGACCTTCGGCCCGACCCTCGGCGAACCGGCCTCCGACCGGCGGCTGACCTGCCACCTGTGGGCCGTGCGGGACGTGGAGGACGTACGGGACGTACGAGGGGAGGCACCGGCATGACCGCGCGGACCGTCCTGGCCGAGCGGCTCTCCGACCTGGTGGCCGACCTCGCCCAGGGACTGCACCCCGACCTCGTGCCACCGGCCCGGCTGACCCAGACCCTCCACACGGCAGAGCACTTCCCGCGCGACGTCAGCGGGTTCGTCGGCATGGAATGCCGGCTCGACCAGGACACGGCCCCCGTCGACTTCATGTTCTGCGTGGGCAAGGCCCCCCACGAACGCGCCGCCCTGGCACACCTGGCCGACCAGACGTACCGCGCCGCCGACCCGCCCCGTCCCGAATGGGGCCGGCTGGCGGACTTCGCCACCGCCTGGACGGACCCGGCCGGCGCGCTGTACGAACACATCCGGGACGTCTGGCTGGAGTTCGACCTCGCCCCCGCCGACGCCGCCTGCCCGATCCCGCCACCGCCGAACGTCTTCCTCGACATCGCCCCCGGCACGGCGCGCTCCGGTGCGGCGACCGCGCCGCTCGACGAGGCCACGGCCCTACTCACCGGCACCACGCCGGACCGTGCCGACCGGGCCTTCCTCGCGCACTGCCTGCGCTCGACACCCCCCACCGCCTCCGGCGTGGTCCTCGGCGTCCTGTTGCCCCGCCGCGCGGACCACCGGAGGCTGTGCGTGCAAGGACTGACCGACCGCCAACTGCTCGACTACCTGGACGCCACCGGATGGCCCGGCCGCCACCGGGACCTGCTACCCGTCCTGCAACCCATGGCCCGGACCGTCGACTGCCTGACCCTCGACCTGGACGTCACCGCCCACGCACAGGACCGCGTCGGGATCGAGTACATGTTCCGCTCCCGGCTCCGGCCCGGCACCCCGCCACCCTGGGAACAGGCCCTGAACCGCCTGACCGCGCTCGGACTCTGCCGCCCCCAGGCCGCCGCCGCCCTCCGGCGGTTCAACGCGGCTCACCCCGCCCCCAGTGCCCCACCCGACGAAGCCCACACCCGCACCTGGCGGCGGCTCAACCACCTCAAAGTGGTCCACACACCCGACCGGCCACCCGAGGCGAAGTGCTACCTCTTCGCCCGGCGGACGAAGGGGTGACCCGCCGTGCAACAGCTCTCCCCCACCGGGCTCCTCACCCCGTCCACCGCCCGCTGCGCCCAGGAAGTCCTCGACTGGGCCCGGGACTACATCTCCCAGCCCCACCCGCAGCTGGGCCGCAGCGGCCCCATCTGCCCCTTCGTACCGCCCGCCGTCAAAGCCGAGGCCCTCCACATCGCCGTGCACGGCGAAGTCGACGACACGGTCGACGCCGCCCAGCTCAGGGACCTCCTGCACCGCTACATCCCCGTCTTCCGGCGCACACCTCCGCTGACCGGGCCGGAGAAGTCACTGAAGACCATCGTCACCGCCTTCCCGAACCTCTCCGAACAGCGCGCCACCGTCCTCGACGACGTCCACGCCGACCTGAAGACGCACTTCGTACGCCAGGGCATGATGCTCGGCCAGTTCCACCCCCGCTGCCGGGCACCGGCCGCCCGCAACCCCGCGTTCGGCAACAAGACCTCGCCCGTGCCGCTGTTCGCGCTGCGCCACATCGCGGTGCACGACATCCTCTTCCTGAGCTCCCGGCCCGACTGGTTCGCCGTGTACCGCTCGCTCTTCGGCAGCCGGTACGAGGACGGCGGCGAGGTGTCCGGGAACGAGTACCGGGATGCCTACCACGAGGCGCTGAGGCGCTTCCGCCCGACGGACACCGGCAGTCCCGCCTCGGCGGAACGGATCGACCAGGTGAAAGGCCTCCCGTGAAAATCATCGACGTCACCCTACGCGACGGCGGCTTCGTCAACGACTTCAGGCTCGGCCTGGACGACGCCCGCGCCGTCGTCGCCCTGCTCGACCGGGCCGAGGTCGACGGCATCGAGATCGGCTACCTCACCGGACTCCCGCCCAACCACGGCCACTACCCTCACGCCGGCCCCTGTTACGCCCTGACTCCCGAGCAGGTGGCGGACCTGGCCTCCGTCACCACCGTTCCGCTGGTCGGGATGCTCCATCCCGGCGGCCCCGGACCACTCGACGTCGGTGAACTGGCCGCAGCAGGTCTGTCCCTGACGCGCATTCCGATCACCCCTCACGGGAACGACGGCTGGCGGGGCACCGCGGAGACGCTCGCCGCCGCCGGCATGTCGTTCACCGTCAACCTCACGCTCGCCAGCTGGGCCACCCCGGAGGCCGTCGAGATCCGCGCCAAAGCCGCGGAGAGCGCCGGCGCCGACATCTTCTACATCGCCGACACCAACAGCGCCCTCCTCCCCCGGCACGTCGAAGAGCTCTTCCACCGCCTGACCGACACCGTGGGACTGCCGCTCGGCTTCCACGCCCACGACTGCAAGCGGCTGGCCCTGGCGAACGTGCTCGCCGCCCAGCACGGCGGCGCCCGATGGGCCGACGCATCCCTGGCCGGACTCGGCCGGGGAGCGGGCAATGCCGCCACCGAGGTCATGCTCGAGCTCACCGGTCGCAGCAGCGACGCACAGAACCGACTGCTCCGCGCCCTACCCGCCGTCACCCAGGCCTTCGAGGCTTACGACGCACGGCAGTTGTGGCAGCAGCTGTCCGCGTTCCTGGACCTCTGGCCACCGACCATCGAGCTGTTCGAACAGGCCGAGGCCCGCACGGGCGTGGACAAGTACGCGCGGGTCGCCGAACGGCTGCTGGGCCTCACACTCGACCGCCCACCGGTCGAGGCCGACCTGCTGGAACTGGCCGGATTCGACCCGGACGGTGCCGCGTGACGGCCACGGCGCCGTCCACCCGCGGACCAGGCCGACACGTCTGGGTGATGACCCATCCCACGCCCGGCCACGTCTATTCCAGCCTGGGCCTCGTCGCCGAACTCGTCCGCCGTGGCCACCGGGTGACCGTTTCGGCCACCCAGCGGTTCACCGGCGATCTCAAGACGCTTCTCAGGGCGGTGGACGACTCCCCGGAGGCGAAGGCCCTGCGCGCACGGCTCGCGGCGCGGGGGCTCGCCGACGACGAGGAACTGGTCGAACGCGTGCGGCGGGTGAACCGGCGGACGCCGGTGCTGATCGGCGCGGTGGCCGTCGCGTGCGCGGTCGCCGGGGCGTGGACGGGCGCGCACCGAGGACTCTGGCCCGCCCCGCTGGCGGTCTCCCTGCTGGCGGCCTTCCTGGTGCCCTTCGCGGCCGCCCTGTGGATCAACCGAGTGTCGCGGCCGCCGCTACACTCCGCCACCGCGCCGGGAGAACGGGTACTGGAGGCCACCCGGGGGGCCGAACTCCGCCAGGGGACGGCGACCGTGGCGCTGTGGGGGCTGACCGCCCTGCCCGCCGGCCACGACCTGCGCACCTGCGACGCCGCCACCCGCATCCTGCGGAGAGGGAAGCACGCGAGGCAGCGGCGCCGCTACCAATGCGGCGGCGGTATCGGCTGCGGCATCTAGCGAAAGTGGATCTCACCTTGCGATGATCATGATGTGGCACGAGGGGATCTGACGGACTGACAGTGGGCTCGGATGGAACCGCTGCTACCGGCGGGGAAGAGGCCGGGTAGGCCGCCGACGCGGACACGTCGCCAACTGATCGACGGGACACGGTGGCGAACCCGGGCGGGCACGACCGGGCGGGGCTCCCCCGAGCGATACGGCCCACGGGACCGCTTCTACGACCTCTTCCGCCGGTGGCGAGGCCACGTGGAGGAGACCCTCGGCGGGGAGCCGGCCCGGCGGTGCTACGCGGCGGGTGCGGCGCTCCGGGGCGGCCGGCGGCGGCCGGCGGAGCTGTGAGCGTCGCGGCCGGCGGCGGCCCGGGTGTCGCCGGCGGGGCGGGCGGGGCGACCTCGGCGGCCGCGGCTCGTGGACGGGCCGCGGCGGGCCCGCTCGACGACGGGGTTGGCGATCACGGTGGGAATGCCGGTGGGCACGCGGGCGCCGGTGATGCGGGCCAGGTCCTCGTCGCCGGAACTGACCCTGGTGGTGACGGGGGTGATGCCGGCGCTGGTCATCAGTCGGGCCGTCGCGCGGCGCTGGTTGGGCAGGACGAGGGTGACGACGGTACCGGACTCCCCGGCCCGGGCCGTGCGCCCGCCCCGGTGCAGGTAGTCCTTGTGGTCGCCCGGCGGGTCCACGTTGACGACGAGGTCGAGCCCGTCGACGTGGATGCCGCGGGCGGCGACGTTGGTCGCGATCAACGCGGTCACCTCGCCGGTGCGGAACTGCTCCAGGGTGCGGGTGCGCTCGGGCTGGGACTTGTCGCCGTGCAGGGCCGCGGCCTTCACCCCGTTCGCGAGCAGGTCCTCCACCAGGCGGTCCGCGCCCTGCTTGGTGTCGATGAACATGATCACCCTGCCGTCGCGGGACGCGATGTGGGCGATCGTGGCGTTCTTGTCGAATTTCTGCACGTGCAGCACGTGGTGCTCCATGGTGCTGACCGCTGCCGCGGACGGGTCCACCGAGTGGGTGACCGGGTCCTTGAGGAAGCGCCGCACCAGGCGGTCGACGTTGCGGTCCAGGGTGGCGGAGAACAGCATCGTCTGGCCGCCTGGGGCGACCTGGTCGAGGAGCTCGGTGACCTGTGGCAGGAAGCCCATGTCGGTCATCTGGTCGGCCTCGTCGAGCACCGTGACGCCGACCCGGTCCAGCCGGCAGTCGCCGCGCCGGATCAGGTCCTTGAGCCGGCCCGGGGTGGCCACCACGACCTCCGCGCCGCGGTTCAGCATCCATGCCTGGCGGCTCATGGACGTCCCGCCCACCACGGTCGCCATCCGCAGGCGCACCGCGCGGGCGTAGGGAGCGAGGGCCTCGGTGACCTGCTGCGCGAGCTCACGGGTGGGGACCAGCACCACGGCCAGCGGGCAACCCGGCTCGGCCCGCTGCCCGGCGGTGCGGGCCAGCACGGCGAGGCCGAACGCGATGGTCTTGCCGGAACCGGTCCGGCCCCGTCCGAGGACGTCGCGGCCGGCCAGCGAGTTCGGCAGCGTCGCGGCCTGGATCGGGAACGGCGCGGTGACGCCCTCACGGGCCAGCACCGACAGCAGCGCCTTCGGCATGTCCAGTTCCTCGAAGGATCCGACGGCCGGCAGTGCCGGGGTGGTGCTCACCGGCATCGCGAACTCACCTCTCGTGGAGGGACTCCGAGGGGTGCTCCGGGCGGAGGGCCGCCGACCGCTGGCGGGCCGGCCGCCGCCGGAGCGGACATCGGCGTCGTACGAGGGGCGACTGGAGCGGGTCATGCGGAGGACCTTCCTCGGGGCGGCACGTCACGAGGAAGGCCCCGTGGCGCGGAACGCCGGGCGGAGACCACAAGGGAACGGGCCGGAAGTGTGACGGGCGGAGCGTGGACGGTGGAACCGTGCGGCACGTCACCTACGGTCGGCGCTCACCGCGGAGGGCGGGAGCGGAGAACCTCGAACCGTGAGCTGTCACGGCGGGGCGGCGGTCCGGACGCGGCGCGATGCGTCCCGCGTGGGGATGGCCGCCGGTGGCGGAGCCAGGGGCCTGAACGGCCGGGGGTGCGCCGTGGCGCGATGCCAGAGGGGCCCGCATCGGGCATGTGCGCGATGCGGACCCCTCGCTACCAGGCGGGTGCCGTGGCAGAAGAACTACAGCGGGCGAATGTTCTCGGCCTGCGGGCCCTTCTGGCCCTGCGTGACGTCGAACTCGACCTTCTGGCCCTCGAGCAGCTCACGGAAGCCGTTGGCGTTGATGTTCGAGTAGTGGGCGAAGACGTCGGGGCCGCCACCCTCCTGCTCGATGAAGCCGAAGCCCTTCTCCGCGTTGAACCACTTCACAGTGCCATTAGCCATTAAGAAATCTCCTTCAAGGGACTGTCCGAAACACGCACGTCGCGGGCTTCGAGTCACCGCATGGAGCGCCCGCCGGGGAAAGAGCCGGGAACAAAAAATGCGCCAGCCATACAATGACCAGGCGCACACAAAGTTCATGGGAACCACTACTGCAACCAAGTCGACTGTACCAGGCCGCGGCCCACCACGGAGGCATTTTCGCCACCGGTTGTGCGGGCACCGTCCCGTCGAACCACCGATCCGAGCCGAGAGGGCCGTGAACATGCCTGGCGAGCAGGCCTCTTGAGCATGCGGCCGGTCCCGCTCCACGCCGACGACTCCCAGGGATTCCTGCGGCACGGCGCACCCCACCCGCCCTCGGCGCCGCGAGGACGCGGTGAACACCGTGAACACGGTGAACACGGTGTGCGACATTCCGGTCAGCCTCGGAATCGTGTACCCGGAAAGTCCCACACCCGCACGTCCGGGCGCATACTGGCCGGAATGACGAAAGAGGAAGCGCTGAACCGGTTCTCGCTCTTCTTCGAGGACCGGCTCAGCGTCCAATGACCGCAGAGGACTTGCACGTAGCCCCTGGCACGCCCCTGCCGGCACGTCCGCCCGCCGGGGATGTTCAGCACCCGATGCGGCACGGCAAGGTCCCGCGTCAGCTCTTCTCGTCGTCGGCCCAGGTGATGTCCATCTCGTCGATGAAGTAGCGACCGTCGAAGCAGAGGAAGACCTTGGACGTGGTGTCGTTGTCCGCGATCCAGGTCTTGTTCCACTGCACGACGGTGCCGGCGCCGTCGCGCTTGGGGAAGTAGAGGCCCTCGCGGCGTTCCGGCTGGTTGTAGAAACCGTGCCCGTTGGGCAGCCGGTACGGCGTCCGGAAGATGGCGTCGTGGCCGCCGATGCGGTCGAAGAGCGCGGCGGGGAAGTTGGTGCGGGCGACGAGCTTCGGCGGTACGTAGTGGACGTCGACCTCCGCGGCGTCCACGTAGCGGGCGGGTTCCCCCGGCAGCCGGTGGAAGGCCCTGCGCACGGCGCCCGCCGTCTCGTAGCTGTCGGTGAAGGTCACAAGACTTCCCTCCCGGCCCTCCTGGTACCAGTCGCCCTGGGAGTACTGGTCGAAGTCGAAGGCCTCGATGCGGGTGCCCGGGGCGAGGAGCTCGCCGGGGACCTCCCGGAAGCTGGTCTCGTCGAAGATCTGCTCGATGGTCCGCACGCGCTTCTCGAAGCGGCGGGCCGGCACCCGGACCCGTCCCGTCCCCACCGGGAGGTCGATGGCCTTCGGTGCCGGAGCGGGTGCGGGTGCCGGCGCCGGGAGGGGCGCGGGCGCCCAGGCGGTGCAGTTCAGGTCCTGGGCCCCGGCGCCCTTCTCCAGGATCAGGGGCCCGCCCGGCCGCTCGGCCGCCGGGTCGGCCAGGCCGAGGAGGCAGTTGGAGGAGTCGTGCAGGGCCATCAGCCGGCCGGTGTCGCGCTGGACGAAGGCCCGCCACGCCTGCCGCCAGTACGAGGAATCGCTGCCGGTGTCAGGGAACTTGGGCCGCAGGGTGACCGCGGCGCCCCGGCTCGATTCCTCGGCGGTCAGGTAGAGGCCGGTGGCCACGTGCCGGATCCGGTGGTTGATCACCCGGAACCGCTCGGCCACCCACTGCTCGCCGTCACCACCCGTCTCGGGCGCGAGCACCACCGGGGTGCCCTCCGGGCTCCCCGCCGCGACACCCGCCACCAGGCCGGGAATGCGGTGAAGTCGCAGCACGAACGTCTCGGCGGGCCAGTCGACCAGCATCATGAACACCTTCTCGACAAATGAATATGACAGGACGTCACATCATGATCACCCATGCGGGTGCGGCCGCGCCAGGCTCATCGGCACCGCCGGTGCCCGGGATCCGCCAGTCGGCTGCCGAGCTGAGGGCCGCCGCCGGGCTACCGGGGAAATCAAGGCTGGAGGCGCCCCCGCATTCGAGCCCGGCCCTGACGACCCGGATACCCCCGAGGAGATACGGCAGGCGATGCGTGCGAACGCCGGCGGGTCACCCCGCGTGCGGGGCGGTGTCGCCGCTGTTTGACTGAGGACGAATGATCCCCGCCCCACGAGGGAGCACGCCCCATGCCCATGGCCGCTGGGAGAAGCCCGGCCACTCTCGCCGCCGTGGCCGCCGCACTCCTGACCGTGCTCCTGCCGGTCGCGGCCTCCCCGTCGGCCGCCGCCGTGCCGGCCGGTGGCGCCGGCCGGCGGGAGCACGCGCCGACGCGGGCCGCGATGGAGCGGGCGGTGCGGGACGGTGCGCCCGGGGTCCTGGTCACGGTGGCCGACGGCGAGAGCCGATGGGTGGGAACGGCAGGGGTCGCGGACCGGCGGACGGGACGCCCGCCCCGTCCGGCGGACCACTTCCGGGTGGGCAGCATCACCAAGACGTTCACGGCCGTCCTCGTGCTCCAGCTGGAGGCGGAGGGGCGGCTCAGCGTCGACGACACCGTGGAGAAGTGGCTGCCGGGCATGGTCCGGGGCCACGGCCACGACGGCCGCCGCATCACCGTCCGGCAGCTGCTGAACCACACCAGCGGTGTGTACAACTACCTCAACGACCCCGCCCTGCACCAGATCGGGCCGATCTGGCTCCAGCACCTGCACGACACCTGGACACCCGAGGAGCTCCTGGCCGTCGCGATGTCCAAGCCACCCGCCGCCAACCCCGGCGAGCGGTTCGTGTACTCCAACACCAACTACCTCCTGGCCGCGATGATCGTGGAGCGGATCACCGGCAGTTCCTACGAGCACGAGCTACGCCGTCGCATCATCGACCCCCTCCACCTGCGGGGCACCAGCTCGCCGGGAACCCGCGAGTCGCTGCCCCGGCCGTCCGGGCGTGCCTACTCCACCGCCCAGGTCCAGCTGCCCCCGCCCGGCGTCGACGTCACGGAGTTCAACCCCTCGGCGCTCCGCGCCAGCGGTGAAATCATCAGCACGGCGGACGACCTCAACCGCTTCTACCGTGCCCTGCTCGCCGGCCGGCTGCTGCCCCGGGCGCAGCTGCGGGAGATGACCACCACCGTGCCCGCCGGCATCGACCACCAGGGCCTCGGCCTCGTCCGCATGACCACCTCCTGCGGGATCGAGCTCTGGGGACACCGCGGCGGCGGCTACGGATTCGAAGCCCTCACGGTTTCCACCCGCGACACCCGCCACCGGATGACCCTCTACTTCAACACCGACCGCCTCGCGCTCCAGGGCGCGGCGGCCCGGGACCTCGCCGACGCGGAGTTCTGCCGGCGCTCATGACCCGGGTCGGACCGGGTGCGCGTAGCGGTCGCAGGCGTCCGGGCACGGAGGCACGGCGTTCCTGAGCGGCGGTGGCCGCTTGTGGTGGGACGGCAGAGGTTCCCGGCCGGTCAGCCACTCGTGGCGCGGGCGTGCCGCAGGACCAGGAGGGCGGCCGTGCCGGCGGCGACGGCCAGGGCGAGGAGCGTGGCACCGGTCGGGATGTCGGGGGCGGTGACCGGCTGGGCGCGCAGTGCCTGCCAGGTGAGGACGAGCACCAGGCCGAGGTAGGTCAGCGCGGCGATCCACATCAGCGCGGCTCGGTGTCCGGGAGCGGCCCCGCGCGGCCGGTGGACGAGGAGGAGGCCGATCAGCGGCAGCACCTGGAGGGCGTGCAGACCGACGAAGTGCGGAATCCGCAGATCGCCGCCGAGTGTGCTCCAGTTCGTGACCGGCAGGCCCGGGCCGCCGTCGGCGAGCCCGACGGTGTGCGCACCGATGATGGGCATGCCATGGCCCTGGGCGGCGACGCGCTGCGGGGGTGTGGGCAGGGTCATCAGGAACGCGACGGCCATGCCCAGACAGCAGACACCGGCGCCCAGGCGCAGCCCCCACGCGAACGCGGGCGGTTCCACCCGCTGGACCAGCAGCAGGACGACGGTCACCAGGTTCATCACCCAGGTGGCCACGATGAACACGGCCATGGTCATCCACACGCCCGTCGTGGTCGCGGTGGTGAAGTTGAAGTGGCTGGTGGTCCCGGCCCCGGCCGCGCCGGCGATCAGGGCCATCTCCACGCTCAGCGCCACGGCGGTCACCAGGGCGACCGCCCGTACGAGGCGTTCGTGGCCGCGCACGAAGGTCAGCAGCCAGATCAGGGTGAGGGAGTAGAGACAGATCGACAGCGCGAACCGGGCCGGTTTCGCCCAGGCCGGCTGCCCGGTGATCGACTGCTGGTCCACGGCCAGGCCCACCAGGGCGGCGGCCAGCACCACGACCATCAAGGCGCAGGTGACGACCAGCGGCCGGTTCACCGCCCACATCCGCCGCACCAGGTCTCCGGCCTCGCGCACCCGTGTCATACCGATCCCTTTCGCATGGCCTCCCTGGCGCATCGCGCGGAACCCACCATGGGTCGCTGCTCAGGCCGCCCCGTCGCCCGCTTGGTGGAAGCGTTCCAGGACCAGCTCGACCAGTTCGGGCGCGTCGCCCAGCGGCGGGGAGACGCCGACCACGCCCGCCGCGGTCGCCGCCTCGACGGTCACCCGGAACAGCAGGCCGGCGGCGAAGCAGTAGGACGCGACCGCGATCCGCCGGGCCCCGGCGCGGCGCAGTTCTTCGACCGCCTCACCGGGGGTGGGCGCGGTGGTCGAGGCGAAGGCGGCCCGGCACGGCAGGCCGAGGGCGGTGCCCAGCGCGGAGGCCATCGCGGTCACCGCCGAGCATGCGGCGACGTCGATGCTGCCCGCCGCCGCCAGCACCACCGCGTCGAACTCGACGTCGAGCTCCGCGAGGCGGCGCCGCAGCGCCGCGACCAACCGCTTGTCGGGCACGCCGGTGGGACCGCCCACCACCGGCGTCACGACCGGCGCCCGGGTCGGCAGGTCGGACAGCGCCTTGGGCAGGTCGACCCGGGCGTGGAAGGCGGAGGTCAGCAGCAGGGGCACGACGACCACCTGCTCGTGTCCGGCGTCGGAGAGCGTGGCCAGCGCCTGACGGGCCGTGGGGCCGGAGTGCCGGAGGTAGGCGACCTCGACCCGCCCTCCCAGGGAGGACCCGACCGCGCGGGCGAGCGCCCGGGTGGACTCCTGCGCCTCGGGGGCGAGGCTGCCGTGTGCCAGCAGGAGCAGTGCGCTCGGAGCCGCCGGTTCGGCGGCCGGTGGGAACGTCGTGTCGATCGCGTCGGTCACTGTCGTACCACTCTCGTCATGCGGTGCGATTGCGGGGAAGCGACGGCCAGATTACCGTCAGTGACGGACCTTCTCGGCAGCGCCGCGCAGAGCTCAGCCGCTCGCACCACGTGTGGAGGCCTCGTTCCCGCCGCCGGGCCCGGACGTCCCCTTCCTCGCGCCCCGCATCCGGGTGGACCCGTACCGGGCCCGCCCGCGACCGGCGAAGGGTCCGGTGGGTGCCGCCGTAGCCTGCGGTCACTCGCCCTGTCCGACACCTCGAAGGTGGCCCACCATGGAAGCGTCCACACTCCTGCCGGCTGTCGCCGTCTTCTCACTGGTGACCGTGGAGTTCGGCGGGCACGCGCTGCTGCGGCTGATCACCGTCCAGCACGGCACGCTCACCGCGCTGCGCGAACGGTTCTTCCGCGCCGGTCACGCCCACGCCGGCGTGCTGCTGGTCCTGTCCCTGGTCTACTTCCTCTACCTGCCCCGCACGGGGTTCTCCTCCGGGACGGAGTGGCTCTTCGGGATCCTCCTGCTGGCCGGAGTGCTCGCCCAGTCCGGTGGCTTCTTCCTGCACCTCGCCCTCGGTACCGAAGGTCAATCCTCCCCCGGCACCCACCTCACCCGGGCCGGAGCCGTGCTCATCGCCGCGGCACTCATCGCCCTGGGAGTCGGCCTCGTCCAGCACCTCTGACGGGCCTCGTCGGACCGTAGGAGAACCTACGGCCCGCAGCCGCACGGGCATGGCGTGCAGGCACAGAAGCTGATGTCACTCGTGATCACGGCCGGACAGCGCGGGAACTCCCCGCAGTTCCAGGCTGTCCTGGCCGTTTCCGCGTGCCACGCTCGCGTCGTCGTCTTCACCGACGCCGACTCCTCAGGGCGCGGCTCAGAGCTTCGCGAGTGATGCCGCGATGTCGGTGATCGCCGTGTTGACGTTGTCGGGCGTGTCGGCGGTGTAGCACAGCCGGAAGTAGCCCGGGCGCGGGCAGTGCATGTCCCCGCCGGGCAGGAGCAGGACCTTGGCGTCGTTGCGCAGGTACGCCTCCAGGAGGGCTTCGCGCGGGTCGATCTCGTGGTAGAGGAGGTCCAGGCCTTCGGGGAACTTCTTGTCCAGGTACGCGCTCAGGTCGAGGAGGAAGAACTGGGCGGCGTTGCGGGACTGTTCGTCCTGGCCGACGTAGCGGATCTTCTTGTCCTTGAGCGTGGTCGCGGCACGGTCGTGCGCGTCCTTGAGGTTCTTGCGGTAGTCCTTCATCAGCGTGGCGGGGAAGTCGCTCGGTTCCTTCGTGGTACCGAAGAGCTGGCGTACGTAGGCGGTCTTGAGGGAGTCTAGGGGGCCGAACCACGCCAGCGACTTCCACGTCTCGTCGCCCTGCATGACCTTGCGGACATTGTTCGACTTGGAGACCAGCAGCCCGATGCGGAACCCGGACAGCCCGAAGTCCTTGGTCAGTCCGTAGACCAGGTGGAAGCGGTCGGGGGCGGTGGCGTAGGCGTCCAGGGACAGGACGCTGGTGAAGCCGTCCGTTCCGGTGCTCTGGGAGTGGGAGTAGATCTCGTCGGAGACGATGTGCATCTGCTTGTCGAGCGCCCAGCGGCAGATTTCTTCCAGCAGCTTCTTCTCGTAGTTGACACCGAGTGGGTTGTGGGGGTTGGTCAGCACGAGCAGTTTGGGCTTGGGGTCGGGAGAGTTGTCGTAGGCCCGCTTGAGCGCGTCCAACGTCAAGGTGAACTGGTCGTTCCCGTCCAGGCGCGCGGGCACGCATTTCAGTCCGGGGCGCTGTTCGAAGCACCACAGGAACCCGGGCCAGAACGGTGCCGGCAGCAGCACCCGGTCCCCCGGTGCCAGGACGCCGCCGTGGATCAGGGCGAACGCCAGTGACTCCAGCGCCCCCGAGCCGCCGGCGGTCGCGTAGACGTCGTACGCGGGGTCGATGCCGGGCGAGAACCGTTGCCGGAGGAACGCGGTGATCGGGTCGAGCAGGTCCTGTACGCCGTAGGGCGGCGCCACGTACTTGGCGTCCTCCTCTGTCAAGGACACCTTCGAGAAGACGTTGTCGTGCAGCAGTTGGAACAGCAGGACGTTGTTCGCGATACCGAGGTTGATCACCTTCTCCTCGGCGGCGGCCGCGTAGGCGACCACGCGCTCCTCGGGATCGGCGATGCGCCGCAACCGCTCCATCGCCACCGCACGTCTGGCGATCGTGCCGGCGGCGGCATCCGTGTCCTGGCGCTCGCCGGTTCCTGTCATCGTCTGCGTCATCTTTCGACCCTCACGTGCTGTCGGACGGCCTCTCCGTCCCTCTGTCTTCCTTCGGCACATGAACTCCCCTGCCCTGATACCCCGTGCAAGTGACGGACGGCGGCGCATGCGGGCAAGGCGGGACGTGACCGGGCTTCCACCGGTCGGCGTGTCCCCGTCGTGGCCCGGTCCTCCGAGTGCGGTCGGAGACGGGATGTGCCTATCGTGGTCAGGGGTTCCGCACACCGTCGCGCCGTGCCCGTGGACCGCCCCGGGGCCTTGCGCCCCCTTCTCTGAAATCCCGTCCACGCATGGGGATTCACGCACTGTGCCCCGGGAGGCCCCTTCGGTCGTGAAGCTGCCGGACATCGTGCGGCGTCCTTGTTCCGCGGACCGTGGGGCGGTCGCGTGGACGGCCCGCAGACCAGGGGGCGGCGGAACAATTCCCCGGTTTCCGGTGATTCCCGCGATCATTCCTGGAGAACGCCATGACGGACATCGCCTACGTGAAGATCCACCCCGCGATCGGTATCGCACGGGTCGGGAACAGCGAGAAGTTCTTCTACGGGCCCGAGAGCCCGGACGAAACGCCCAAGGCGCCGGGATTCTCGAAGGACGGCCCCGCCACGATCAGGAGGCAGGCCGCACGGTTCCGCGTCTACGGCTACGACAAGGACGACAACGTCGTCGGCGAGATCAAGCACGGGCAGGGCGATGCCGCAGTCACCTGGACCGCCCAGCTGGCGAACAAGAAGGCGGCCTGGTACAAGTTCTCACTCGCGCTGGACATTCCGGATGTCAAGGCCCTCCCGGACGAGGATTTCGTCCGACGCAACGCAACCTTCGCGGACCGGAGCAAGCTCAAGAACACGCCGCCCCCACAGTCGATCTCCGGAACGGGCCAGAGCGGCAAGACGTTCGACAAGGGGACCGTCGACGGGACCGCGGTGTACCTGGGCGAACTGCGAACCGACGAGGCCGGCCGGCTCGTGGTTCTGGGAGGCCAGGGGCACTCCGACTCCTTCACCAACCCCAAGACCGCACTCACGACGTTCGGCAACAACGAGGGCTGGTACGACGACATCTCCGACGGCCCGGTGACCGCCGAGGTGAAGATCGGCGACAAGTCCTTCACGGCGACGCCGGCCTGGGTGGTGGTCGCGCCGCCGAACTACGCACCGGACGTCAAGGGCATCGTGACGCTCTACGACCTGCTCTACGACCTCTTCGTACAGAATAAGGACTTGCCCTTCCCCGCCAAGGTGACGTTCGACGAACACATCAAGCCGCTGCTGCTGCGGTTCACCGGGCACCAGTGGGTCAACGAGGGCTTCGCAGCCGAGTACGGATGGCAGGGCCCCAACGACTTCTCCTCCCCTCAGGTCCTCGCCACGCTCGGCAGCAACAAACCCCAGCACAAGGACCAGCGGCAGCGCGTGTACTACCACATGCGCAACTACACGCGCGACGGCATGTCACCACTGCCCTGGCCCTGGCTCTACGGGGACGCCATGTCCAGCAAGCCGAAGTCCCCCCTGCAGCACGGCGTGCTCACCGATACGCAGGACAAACTGCTCGCACTGTGGGTGGACGGGACGTTCGACACTACGCCCTACACACCCCAGCCTGATCTCGACAAGGCACCCCCTGCCCTGCAACCCGGGCTGCTCGACCGGGCGGCGCTGGAATACTGCCTCGCCGACGCCTTCCACCCGGGCTGCGAGGTCACCTGGCCCATCCGCCACCACACGCTCTACCAGGAGCCCTTCCGCATCCTGCACCGCACCGACGGCCAAGACCCGGACTACGGGCCCTACCTCACACCCGACAAGGCGCTGGCCGCCGACGGCCCGCTGTACGCCCAGGGCCCGGGCGACCTCACCCGCTGGATGGGTGTCCCCTGGCAGACCGACACCGCGAGCTGCCGTTCCGGCTACGAGATCGCCGTCAACATCGGCGCCCGCTACAGCCCCTACCTCCCGTCCTTCTGGCCCGCCCGGGTACCCAACCAGGTCCTGAAGGAAGAGGACTTCGACGTCGTCAACAACAAGAACGCCGACGACGACCAGCGGGAGTTGGCATTCGCCCAGCGCGCGGTCTGGCACCGCTTCCTGAACCCGGACAAACAGAAGGGCCTGCAGGACATGGTCGACTGGTGGGCCAAGTTCGGCGTCGTCGAGACCCACCAGTACACGGCCGGGGACAAGAAGTTCCCCGACCACATCCTCGCGGAGTCCACACCCGGCCTCCCCAAGGTCCACGACCGCCGAAACCTGGTCAACGTCCACGTCCCCGAAGCCGGCCCCGCCGCGGCCGACGAGGCCGGGCGCGCCGACGCGAACCAGCGGGCCGTCGAACAGGTCGTCCAGAACACGGAATACGATCCCGAGGAGATCTCGGCCGGCTACATCGCCAAGGTCGACCCCTTCCGGAACAGCGGATGACCACCGCGGCGGCGCCCGCCACCGGGCGCCGCCCCCACCACCGGGACCGCTTCGACGCCGTGATCGCCGGCGGCGGACCTGCCGGCGCCGCCGCGGCCATCACACTGGCCCGGGCCGGGCGCAGCGTCCTGCTCGCCGACGCGCACACCGGGCCGCCGAAAACGAGCGAATCCCTCGTCCCGGCCGCCCGAATGCTGCTGCACGACCTCGGCATCGACCCCCGCGAACTCGACCGCGGCCACCGCCCGTGCCACGGCGTCCTCTCCGCGTGGGGATCACCCCACCCGCAGCAGGTCCACTTCATCAACGACCCCCACGGCCACGGCTGGCACCTCGACCGGCCCGCCTTCGACCACCTGCTGCGCTCCCACGCCCTCGCCCGCGGCGCGCTGGTCGCCGAACGCACCACCGTGGGAAGACCGGCACGCCTGCCCGACGGCGACTGGCAGGTCACGCTGACCGCCACCGGCGCGCGCCGCACCGTACGCTGCCGCTGGCTGATCGACGCCACCGGCCGACGCGCCCGCATCGCCGTGCACTGCGGAGCCGTACGCCACCGCTACGACCGCCTCGTCGCCGTCCACCTCCGGCTCGCCCCCGACCCACGCGACGGCGAGAACCGGTCCCTGGTCGAATCCGCGCCCGACGGATGGTGGTACACCGCGCCCTGCCACCCCACCGGACGCCTCGTCGCCTACTTCACCGACAGCGACCTCACCCCACCGGCCCTCACCACCCCGGAGGTGTTCCTCGACCGGCTCGCCACCGCCCCCCACCTCGCCGCCCGCGCCAAGGGCCGCCCGCCCCACCCCGGAGACGTGCCGCGTCGCTGCGCCGCCCACACCGCCCGGCTGGAACCGGCGGCGGGCGAGGGATGGATCGCCGTCGGCGACGCCGCGACCGCCTACGACCCCGTCTCCTCCCAGGGCGTCCTCAGTGCCCTCTACACCGGCAAGTGCGCCGCCGAGGCTGTGGACGCCCACCTGAACGGCGAGCACGACGCGACCGGCCGCTACACGGCGCAGCTGCACACGACCTTCGACAGCTACCTGGCCGGCCACCGCGCCGTCCACTCCTGGGAGGAACGCTGGTCCACCCACCCGTTCTGGCAGCGGCGCCAACACCCACGGGCACCGGCCGCCGGATGAACCCCTGAGCGGCGCCCCGCGCTGCCACGGACCCGCACACCGACAACCCCGCCCGCGGAGGACACCATGACCCCCACCCCGGACCACGACTCCCCCAGCGGAGCGCACCGGTTCATCCTGCTCGGACAGACCGATCTCGTCGCCTACCACCTCGCCCTGTTCCACGTGCCCGCTCACGCGTTCCAGGTGGTGCTCACGATCGATTTCACCGACGAGGCCGCGCGAACGGCGTACCTCGACGATCTCAAAGCCCCGATTCCCCCCGGCAAGAAGCGGTACCACTCCCTGGCCGCCGACCCCGAGGACCCGTTCCCGCTCACGGACATCGAATCCGGCAAGAGGACCTCCTTCAAGGCGCTGGTCGAACGTGTATGGGTCGACGTGGCCACCGGGGACCGAAAGTTCGAGGGCCTGAAGGACAGCAAGAACCCTGTCACCACCGTGCGGATCCTCCCCTCCGGCATGCGGTACTTCGCACCGATCGGCGACACTCCGTACCCGCCGCACTTCACCGGGCTGGTCTTCGGCACCACCAAAGAGACCTTCCTCGCCCACAAACTGGCCAAGCCCGACCACTGGGACGAAGTACTCCAGGTCACCACGACCCCGTCGCTGACCCAGGACATCCTCGACAAGGTCCCTCAGGTCACCGTCCCGTCGGTCCGCGACACCCTCGTCGACGGAGTTCCGCTGAACGAACAAATCAGCCCGTTCACCGAGAACACCGCCTACCAGGGCAAGCTGACACCTCGAGCGGGCGGGACAGCCACCGACGTGTCCCTCACCGTCGGCGTGCAGCTGTGGTGGAACAGCACCAGCCTCAACACCGCGAAACCGTGACGGACGAAGCACGAACACGACGCCGGCCTTGTGGCGCGGCGATGGTCTCCCCAAACGCCGGGGCCGTAGCCCTCCCAACCACCGTGGGTCTCCCTCCCGCG
The DNA here is from genome assembly GCF_042792155.1 of Kitasatospora sp. NPDC056651. Taxonomy (NCBI): domain Bacteria; kingdom Bacillati; phylum Actinomycetota; class Actinomycetes; order Kitasatosporales; family Streptomycetaceae; genus Kitasatospora; species Kitasatospora sp. NPDC056651. Next base: position 105,833 of record NZ_JBHTWX010000005.1, read on the forward strand.
GCGTCATCCGAGCACCCCGAGGCGGACGCTCCATGCCCCTGACACCGATCGACAGCTTCACCGTCGACCATCCAGGCACCGACAAACGCACGGTCCAGTTCCTGTGGGGGGACCTGACCCAGCTGGCATCGACCGACGAGGTCGACGTCCTGGTCGTCTCGTGCCTGCCCGACGACTACACCCCGACACCGGGAACCCTGGTCGGCGCGCTCGCCCAGGCGGGCGTCTCCGTCGAAGCCCTCGCACAGCACAAGGCCGCCGACTACCGGCCGCTCCTGCCGTGCTGGATCTCGCAGCCGGTGGCGGCCCCGGGGCCCGGGATCCGCTTCAAGCGGATCCTGGTCTTCGAACCGGCCGATCCGCTCGCCGACGCCCTGGCAGCCGCCTGGTCCGTCTTCCAGGCGCTCGCCTGTTTCTCCCCCTCCACCCCGGTCAGCGTCGCCACCCCGCTGGTGTGCGCCGGAACGCGCGGTGCGGATCCCGCCGACGCGCTGTCGGCCCTCACGTGGGCGGCCGCGCACTACGGGTCGTCGAACACCACGCAGCTGTCCACCGTGAAGGTCGTTGCGCTGACCCAGGACGCAGGCAGCAGGCTCGGCCCCACGTTCATCGCGATCAAGGACGACTACGACAAAGTCTTCGAGCTGGATCTCCCCGACCCCTACCGAGACTGCGTCGAGTGTGCCCGGAAGCACATCGACGGCACCCAGCTGCCGGCGTCGCTCACCTACCGCCAGGCCCTGGCGGTCTGCGTCTACACGACGAACTACTACACGCAGATCAACGGGGTGCTGCGCCAAGGCCCCACGGGCCCGGACTGGCGCAGGATGTTCCCCCTCGTGGAAGCCATCGACTCCGGCCTGTGGAACATGAAGGTCCACGCCGGAAAGAGCCTGCGCGGCGAGCACATGTCCGATGCGCGGCTCAAACAGCAGACGGTGGGCCATCAGATCACCAACACCGCCTACACGAGTGCGTCGACCGACAAACCCTTCACAGGGCAGGGTGTGAACACCCAGACCACCATCGACGGCAAGACCGGCGTCGAGGTGTGGGACTACTCGGTCTTCCGTGACGAGGACGAAGTGCTCTTCCACCGCGAATTCACCTACCAGGTGGACACCGTCAAGCTGGTCAGCGCCGATGCCTGGCAGTTCGGCGTCCACGAGGTCGTGGCCGATCCGTGCGGAGGGCCTCACGATGCCTGAGCTGACACCGGATTCGGCCCGCGCGATCGTCGCCCGGTACCACCGGGCAACGCGAGAGCCCGACGCGGCCCCGCCTCCGATGGGAATGACCCCCGCCGAGCAGTTCATGGCCGCCGCCACGCCCTGTTGCCCCAACGAGGCGGGCTTCGACTGGAAGAGCTGGGAGCCGTACCGGGACGACCGGATCTCCGACCCCGCGTTCATCGCCTCGGCCGGGGCCACCGACCTCCGCCGGACCATCACCACCCACCTACGCCTCAACCGCTTCGTCGGCGGCCACCTCGAGAGCATCGAGGAGACGGGAATCCTCTCCGCCATCGTCGACCGCCTCCAGACCCTGGCGGACAACGACGAGCTGTGAACCACCCCCGGACGACGAACGGACACCGAGCACGGCTCCCCCGGCAGGCCGGCCGGGGGAGCCGAACACGCTATGGAGCCGGTTCTGGTGACACCAGGTGAGTTCCTGTCCCGCCCTTGACCGACCGTACTCACGCCTCCTCCCGTCCGGGAGCAGCAGCCCTCGCCACTCACCCGGCGTCCTGGCTACGGTGGAAGGACCAGGGTCTGCCCGCACGCCGCCCTTCGCCGGACACCAGCCGGACTGAGGCTCACCGCCCCCGTCGACGGGGCAAGGCTCATCCGGGGCAGGCCACACCCCCACACGCTGGGACATCCCATGAAACTCTTCTCCCCCGTCCGCGCGGGCGACTGGCTCCCGCACGACCCGGCGGTTCTCAGGGACTGGCTGCACGAACAGATCAGGGCACTCGACGGGGCCACCACTGCGGACAGGGAGCTGAAACCCTCCGTCGCCGCCCTCCGCGACCTGATCAACAACGATCCGAAGATCTACATGCTCTTCAACGAGATGCTGTCGCAGCTTTCCCATCGCGAGACGCCGACCGGCTACCCCCAGGTGGAGACGGTCGACCAGTTGCTGCTGCTGTTCGACAACGTCATCCAGACCGCACCCGAGTTCAACGGGTCCGGACTCGTCGGCTTCCCGATCAACGCGATCCTGAACTGGGCCATGGGCACCCAGGCCGGCTTCGCCGCGTTCCTCGACGACAAGGTCAACGCACACCTCGAAGCCATCCTCCACGAGTGGAGCACGTACCTGAAGAGCCCTGCGTCGACCTACGTGCTCGACGAGAAGGAGAACCACTGGTTCAGCCAGGAAGCCCTTGCCAGGATGCCGGACTTCACGAAGACCTTCGTGTGCGACCCCGACGCGGAGCACTACGGCTTCACCTCGTGGGACGACTTCTTCACCCGTCGGCTCCGGCCGGACGCACGGCCCGTCGACACGGCCCCCGGGACCGTCACCAGCGCGGCCGAGTCCGTGCCCTACCGGCTGGCCCGCAACGTCAAGCTGCGGGACAACTTCTGGGTCAAGGGCCAGCCGTACGCCCTCGACTTCCTGCTCGACTCCGCCCACAAGGGCCCGGCCGAGCCCGACGCCGATCACTTCGTCGGAGGCACCGTCTACCAGGCGTTCCTCAGCGCCCTCAACTACCACCGCTGGCACAGCCCCGTCGACGGCACCGTCAAGGCCGTCCGCAACATCCCCGGCACGTACTACTCCCAGACGCCAGCGGCGCTGTGTGACGTCGCCGCCCCCGATCTCTCCCAGGGATACATCGCCCACCTCGCCGCCCGCGCGGTGGTCTACATCGAGGCCACGGCGCCGGCCGTCGGGCTGATGGCCTTCGTCGCCATCGGCATGGCCGAGGTGTCCTCCTGCGAGGTCACGGTGGGGCCGGAGGAGGGCCGGAACAAGGTCAAGCGTGGAGACCAGCTCGGATCGTTCCACTACGGCGGTTCCACCCACTGCCTGATCTTCGGCCCGGGCGTCGACCTCGACTTCGTCCCAACGAAGTTCCCGGGCGATTCCAACATCCTCGTCAACGCCAAGGTCGCGACGCTACGGCAGTGAACCGCCTGTGACTGAACGCCCCGGCCCGGCTTCCGGGTCGGGGCGTTCATGGCGCGAGGGCACGGCTACGACATCGCGGGCATCGCTCTCGGGACTGTCAAGGGACAATCGCCTCGCGGCCACCCTGCTATTCGGCCTTGCCCAGGAGGTCCAGCAGGTAGGCCTCAGCGAGCGTCATCTTCTCGAGTTCACCGAGGTCGACGCTCTCGGGCGAAGAGTGGATGTTGCACTTCGGCTCCTCGCAACCGATCACGAGCACCGTCGCGTCCGGATTGGTCACCTGGAGCTGGGTGACCAGGGGAATCGCCCCACCGTCGCCGGTGAACTCGGCCGACGCACCATAGGCCTTGCTCATCGCCTGTTGCGCCTGCGGGAGGTAGTCCGGTTTCGGGGTTCCCTCCAGGTAGCCCGGGCCGGAGTCCGCCTCCTTGATGGTGACCTCGGCGTGCCATGGGTTCAGGGCGGGCTGGTCGAGGAACTGCCTCAGTGCGTCGACGGCTTTCTTCGGATCCTGGGTGGGCGCGATGCGCAGGCTGACGCGGGCGGTGGCCGTATCCGTCAGCTGGTTGAGCGGGGCGGACATCGGCGGAGGACCGCTCAGTCCCACCACATTGACGGACGGCTTCGCATGAAGCAGGTTGGCGATCGTGTCGGTGCCGATCAGGTTCACGTCCGGAAGGACACCCGCGTCCTCCCGGAGTTCGCTCTCCTCGACCGTCCGGTCCCGTGTGAGAGGTGTCTGATCCAGGTCGTGTACCGCGACATCGCCCTTCTCGTCGAGCAGTGGGGCGAGCATCCGCACCAGCGCCATGAAGGCATCCGGCACCGGGCCTCCGTACACACCGCTGTGCACCGGCTTTTTCAAGGTGCTGACCGTGACGTCCACCGCCACCACGCCGCGCAGGCTGGTGGTGAGCGTCGGTTTGCCGAGCTTGTAGTTGCCTGAGTCGGCGACGACGATGACGTCCGCCTTGAACAGCTCGGGGTGACTCCCGACGAAGTCCTCCAAGGTGTCGCCGGACTCCTCCTCGCCCTCCAGGACGATCGTCAGGGGGACCGGAGGCTTGCCCTCGAAGGCCCGCAGGGTGCCGAGGTGCATCATGACGCCGGACTTGTCGTCGGCCGAGCCCCGCCCGTAGAGGCGGCCGTCCTTCTTCGTCGGATTCCACGCCGCATCTCCCCAGCTGCCGGCCTCGACCACGTCGTAGTGCGAGTAGAGCAGCACCCTGGGCGCGCCCTCGGGGGCGTCGTCCGGTCCGCAGCGGGCGTACACCAGCGGAGCGTGCTGGTCTGGAGGATCGCCGATGCTCTTCTGCTCGACATCGGTGACACCCGCGCCCTTCAGCAGGTCGACGCAGTGCTGGGCGGCGTCCTTCACCGGTTTGGTGTCCTTCGGGTTGTAGACCGACCGGAACGTGATCAACTCGCTGAGGTCCTTGACCAGGCGGTCCATGTCGATGTCTTTCATGGCCGTACCTCCTGAAGTGATTCCCTGTTCACACCCGGGGCTCAGGCCGGCGGCAGTTGGGGCTGCTGCTGGGTGATGCAGTGGGCGCCACCACCGCGTTCGAACAGCGGTCGGGCGTCGACCGCCACGACCTCCCGCCCGTAGGCCGCCTCCAGCATCCCGTTCGCCGCCGCGTCGTTGGCATCGCCGAAGTTGCAGGCGACGATCGCGTCGTTGCACACGACGTGGTTGATGTAGCTCCAGTCGAGCCACTCCCCGCACCCGTCGCGCAGCGTCTTCGGCGCCGGCACCTCGGTCACCTTCAGCGACCGGCCCTGGGCGTCGGTGGCCTTCTTCAGGATCTCCACGGCCCGCCGTGACACCTCGTGGTCCGGGTGCTCGGGGGCGCTCTGGCTGTGGACGAGGACCTGACCGGGCGCGGCGAAGGTGGCGAGCATGTCGACGTGACCGCGCGTGCCGTACCGCTCGTAATCGCGGGTCAGTCCGCGAGGCAGCCAGATCAGCGTGCAGTCGCCGAAGGCCCGGCTGAAGCTCTCCTCGACCCGCTCCCGGGTCCACCCCAGGTTCCGGTACGGGTCCAGCATCACCGTTTCGGTGACCAGGAAGGTCCCCTGCCCGTCAGTGTGGAACCCTCCGCCTTCCGCCACCATCTCGGACGGGATGATCTCCGCTCCGACCCGGCCGGCGATGGCGGTCGCCACCCTTGCGTCCCAGGCCCAGCGGGCCCAGTCCTGCGCACCCCACCCGTTGAACACGAAGTCGACCGCGCCCAGCCTCCTCGTGGCGGTGTTGACCACGAAGGTCGGACCGGTGTCCCGCGCCCACCCGTCGTCGTGCTCCAGTTCCAGAAGATCGGCCCCGCGCAGCAGCTGCTTGGCATGCTCCTTCTCACTCTCCGTCACCAGCATCGTGACGGGCTGCCCGCCGTGCTCGACGATCGTGTTGGCGACGGCCGCCCAGGCCCGGCGCGCCTCATCGGGTTTCTCACCGAGGCTGTAGCCGGGGGTGGGCCAGGCCATCCAGGTGCGCGCCTGGCGGTCGGTCTCAGCGGGCATGCGCCACCCGCCGCCTGCCGTGTCGCTCATTACTCCTCCGTCCCGCTCCGCGACACGAAACCACGCCCACACCTTCAGGGCCGAAGAAGTCGAAGGAGTGGCCACGGTGCGTCGCCCGAACCTGTTCTTCGCTGCCTCCCCTCCTTCCACCCTAGGAACGACGTCCGCCGAAGGCTACCCCCCAACAGGCGTCTCCCCTACTCCATTCGAGTGAACCACGGTGAGTACACCTGTGACATGGTGTGACATCAGTCGGCATCTGCCCTACGTGGAGTCAGCGGCAGCTTCGACGCAGGGTGACGAACCCGGCCGACCGGGGCCCGGCCGCGAACCCGGCACATCACCGGTGCGGTCCGGGCCCGCACCACACATGCCCCGCTTCGAGCGTTCCCGAGCCACCTGGCCCACCGGGCGACGGGGGCACACGACCGAACTGGGTGGAGGCGGAGGCCGAGCACGGCTCCGGTCGAGTCCGGTGGCCCCGTAAGTCGGCTCCGTGGCCCGTTCGTTGCGCGAGTGGTCGCGGGCGCGCGTCAACACGCCCTTCGATAGCCTGAAACCCTCCCACCGTGGGCGACCCAGACTCCCCCACCGTTCCGCACCCTCGCCATGGAGGTCAGCTCATGGCACCCCCCGAACCCTTCGACGTGGTCGAGGCCTCGATCGCCCAGCTCCGGGCCGCACTGGCCAACAGGCGCACCACCGCCGTCGAACTGGTGCGCGCCTATCAGGCGCGCATCACGGCCTACGACGCACCAGGCACGCCCACGACTCTGAACGCCATCGTGGTCCACAACCCCGAGGCGGCGGCCTCCGACGAACGCCGCGCGGCCGGGAGGGTGCTGGGTCCGCTGGACGGGATCCCGTACACCGCCAAGGACAGCTACCTGGTGCGCGGACTGACCGCCGCGGCCGGCTCACCGGCGTTCGCCGAACTGCACGCCCAACACGACGCGTTCACCATCGAGCGCCTGCGCGCCGCCGGCGCGATCTGCCTGGGGCTCACGAACATGCCGCCCATGGCCAACGGCGGCATGCAACGCGGCCTCTACGGACGCGCGGAGAGCCCGTACAACGGCGCCTTCCTCACCGCCCCCTTCGCCTCCGGCTCCTCCAACGGCTCGGGCACCGCGACGGCGGCGAGCTTCTGCGCGTTCGGGCTGGGCGAGGAGACCTGGTCCAGCGGGCGCGGCCCGGCCTCCAACAACGCCCTCTGCGCCTACACGCCCTCGCGCGGAGTCATCTCGGTGCGCGGGAACTGGCCGCTGGTACCCAGCATGGACGTCGTGGTCCCGCACGCCCGCACCATGGCCGACCTCCTCGAAATCCTCGACGTCATCGTCGCCGACGACACCCGGACACGCGGGGACTTCTGGCGCGTCCAACCCTGGGTGACGATCCCGAGGAGCAGTGCCGTACGCCCCGCCTCCTACCCGGCTCTCGCGCCGAAGGACGCCGAGGAGGCGCGCAAGGGCCTACGGGGCATCAGGGTCGGCGTGCCGCGCATGTACATCAACACCGACCCCGACGCGGGCACCGGCACGGGAGCCGGGATAGGCGGCCCCATGGGGCGCCGCATCTTCACCCCCGCCTCCGTGATCGCGCTGTGGACCGCGGCGCGAGCCGACCTGGAGACGGCCGGAGCCGTCGTGACCGAGGTCGCCTTCCCGGCCGTGAGCAACTACGAGGGCGACCGCCCCGGAGCCCCCACCATCGCCGACCGGGGCCTGGTTCCCTCCGCGTACCTGCACTACGAGGTCGCGGAGCTCGCGGCCTGGTCGTGGGAGGACTTCGTCGACGCCAACGGCGACCCGAAGCTGGACACCATCGTCCACGTCGACGGGAGCCAGATCTTCCCCCACCCGCCAGGCTCACTGCCCGACCGCTACGACCGCCTGGACGACTACCCCCAGCTGGCCCGCGACCTGAAGGGGGTACCACTCGCCAAGCTCCCGTACCTGGCCGACGGCCTCAAGGGGCTGGAGCGCACACGCCAACTGGACCTGGAGACCTGGATGAAGGAACAGGGCCTGGACGTGGTCGTGTTCCCGGCGGTGGCCGACGTCGCCGCCGCCGACATGGACGTCAACCCCCGCACCGCCGACCACGGCTGGGCCAACGGCGTATGGGTGGCCAACGGCAACCTCGTACCCCGCCACCTCGGCATCCCCACCGTCACCGTCCCCATGGGCACCATGACGGACCTCGGGATGCCCGTAGGACTCACCTTCGCCGGACCCGCCTACTCCGACAACACCCTGCTGCGCCTGGCCGCCGCCTTCGAGGCAACCGGGCAGCGGCGAACCGAACCCCCGCGCACGCCCCGGAAGTAGGACCATGTCGGGCCGCACTCGCCGCCGTACACCTCCGCCGCTTCGGCTGCTGGGGCCCCTGCCCACTCGGCACCACCCACAACTGGCCCGCGCGGTCGGCTGGTTCACCACCGTCGCACCAGTGGCACTCGACCTCCAGAACGCCGCCAGCCTCACCGCCGCGCTCCCCGCAGCCCGGCTGCCCCTCGCCTCCACGGTCACCACCCTGGAGGGCCGACTGCGGCACACCGGCGGCGACCTGTTCATGCTCTCCGGTCTCGACTACCGCGCGGTCAGCACCACCGGCGAGCCCCCACGGGCACGCAACCCCCATCACATCAACCGCGTCACCCTCGCCGACGCCGTCCAGCTCTGGTTCTCCCGCACCCACCACGGCCTCTTCCTCCGCACACGCCACCCGGGCACCGCCACCGTGGACCGCACCGTCGCCCGTTTCCTCCACGCAGGGCGTGCGTCGAGGGGTTCCGGCTGTGACGATGGCTCCACAAGTCGGACCCAGGAACGGATGGACGGATGGATGCCTCGGTTCACGTGGCACGGTGCATGGCACGTCGAGGTCCGCTGGTGCGACGTGTGGCGGTGCCTCTCGGGGCGATCGCCCTCGTTGTGGCGCTGGCGGGCCCCGCTCGCGCGGCGGAACCGGCGAGTGACGGGGTGGAGATCGCCACCGCGAGCGCGTCCGGGAGCGTCCTGTCCTGGACCGGCAGCTACTCCTGCGAGAGGTCCATGCTGGTCGCCGGCCTCACGGTCACCGCCACGGACACCGCCGGCGGCTCCGGATCGCAGACCGTCCCGGTGACCTGCGTGAACGGTCCCACCGGCCGGCCGGTCAGCGGCCAGGTCGTCAACGGGCTGCTGGGGTCGGGCCGCGACTGGGGCAACGAGATCACGGTGACCGTCACGCTGAACAGCGTCCTCGGCACTCCGCTGGGCTACGACCAGGTCATGCTGCTCGACAACCGGGTGGGCGAGGTCTCCCTCGACGGCGCGGCCCCGGACCAGAGCGGCAACCTGGCGGTCACCGGCGGGTTCACCTGCCCTGCTGCCGGCACCGGCACCATCACCGCCGACGAGAGCGCCCCGTTCCGGAGCCCCGTCCTGGCGACCGGCACGCTCCCCCTCGCCTGCTCCGCACCCGGCGCCCAGGCGACCTTCACCTTCCCCTCCGCGAGCACCGGCCCCGCGACCGGGGCCCGGGGCAGGGCCGTGGGCACGGTGAAGTGGTTCAACTCCGAGAAGGGCTTCGGCTTCATCACCCCGGACGCCTCGACCGCCGACGTCTTCGTCCACTTCAGCACCGTCATGGGAGGGAGCCCCGTGAGTCTGGACGCCGAGCAGCGGGTGACCTTCGCACAGGCCCGTGCCTCCCTCTGACCGTCACGGCGGCGGCGCCGGACAGCGCTTCCTCCTGGCCGGGCGAAGATCCGCGAGGCGTGGGAGACGGGCGCAGAGCGAGATCGCCAACGTGATCAACGGCACGGTATCCCTCGACAGCACCGTCCTGCCCGGCGCGACCATCATCGGCGACCTCGGTGCGCTGACCGACATCTCGCAGTGCAGCAAGGGGCTGAGCAGCATCGACGCGGCCGAGTTCGTCATGGACTTCAGCACCCTCTGACGCACCCTCGGGACTCCACCGGGGCTCGGCACCCACCCCGCCCCGGCCTCACCCTGACCGCCGCCCCGCAGCGGCCTCCCGGAAGGTCGCCACGGGGCAGCGGCCGGGCGGCGCAGGGCTACCAGGTGATCAGGACGTAGCCGGGGCCACCCGCGCCGCCCCGCTGACCGGTGTCACCACCGTTGCCGGAACCGCCAGGCTGCGAACCGGGGTTGGGGCTCGGGGCGCCGCCGTTTCCTCCCTGGCCTCCCGTGCCGCCGGCGCTGCCGTTGCCGCCGCTTCCTCCGACACCGGTACCGCCGGGCGGGGTGACGGAGGCCACCGGGGCCGCGGCGCCGGTGGAACCGGTTCCGCCGGCGCCGCCCGAACCGCCGCGCTCGCCCGAACCGGGGCTGCCCTCCGTGCCCTGGCCGCCGGTGATGCCGTCGCCGCCCGCAGCGCCGGCCTGGCCGGCCGTCCCGGGATTGCCGGCCAGTTGCGTCAGCGTCCCCGAACAGCGCGTGATGGGGGAGACGGACACCGACCCGCCGCCCGTAGCCCCTGATCCGGCGGTGTCGGAGGCGCCGCCGGCACCACCGGCACCACCCGACGCGCCGATCTTGCCGTTCTCCCCTCCCTGCCCCGCACCGCCGCCGGAGCCGGATCCCCCGGCGCTCCCGTTACCGCCGGCCTTCGCGAAGACCCGCGTCCTGAGCCCCGCGATCCCGGTGATCGGCCCGGTGGTGTCGGCGCCGCCACCCCCGCCGCCCGCGCCGGCCGTGCCGGCCAGGCCGCTGGTCACGACGGTGCCGGCCGCGCCTCCAAGGCCGCCCGCACCGCCACCGCCACCGCCGGGCGGGCTGCCGGGCCCGGCCACGTAGACCTCGAACCTGTCTCCCGCCGTGACGGCGGTCGTGCACTCCGTGTAGCCGCCGCTGCCGCCGCTGCCACCAGCGCCCCCACCGCTGCCGCCCGCACCGCCGCCACCACCACCGCCACCGACCGGTTGGGAGACCAGGGGCGGGTAGCTTCCGCCGCCACCACCGCCTCCGCCTCCCCCACCCCCGCCTCCGCCCGCTCCGGTGCCGCCACGGCCCCAGACGCGCACGGTCATCCGGGTCACCCCGGCCGGGACCGTGAAGATGTACAGGCCCGGCGTGAAAGCCTTCTGACCGCTTTGCAGCACCGTCCGGGAGACGTCCCGCGTGGCGTCGGTCGCCCCCGCGGGGAACGGCGCGGTGAAGCCACTCGCCGTGGCGGCCAGGACCACGAAGGCCGCGCGCACGACGGGGAGCCGTCGCGGCCCTCCCCGGCCTATGGAAGTGAACGGTGTCCTCACGGGTCTTCTCCCTTTCCGTCGGGGCCGCTCCAGCCGGGCGGCCGAACACGGCCAGCGCTGCCCGCGTTCCTTCCCGCCGGCCACCGGGCCGACCGGCCACGACGATCACGCCGACCAGCCCTGCCACGCGGGAACGAACACCCGGCCTCGGGAGGGGAACTACCCCCTCCACACCGTCGCGACGGGCCCCGCGCGACCGCACGCCCCGACCACGCCTCCAGCGCCGGGCAGCACTCCGACGGACTCCTCCCGTCAGCCGGCCGGCGGTCGCGGGCGCACCCTCGGACGGCGGGTTCGAACTGGTGTGTGCGGCGCACGGGGGGAGCGTCGCACCATGCCCGACCGGGTTCCGCGCGCCCTACCGGGGACCGTGAACCGCCGGAATGATGAGCGGATCGCACGTGATCCAGACGACTCCGCACACCTGCCCCTGGCCGGTGGACATGCGGTGGAAGGAGCCCACGTTGTTGCTGCTGATCTCCCCGGACGGCGTCGAGGAGGCCCTCGACTGCGCGAAGGCGGCGGAGCACCTCGACATCGTCGATGTCAAGAAGCCGGACGAGGGCTCGCTCGGCGCGAACTTCCCGTGGGTCATCAGGGAGATCCGTGACGCGGTCCCGGCGGACAAACCGTTGTCCGCCACCGTGGGAGACGTACCGTACAAGCCCGGCACGGTGGCGCAGGCGGCGCTCGGTGCGGCCGTCTCCGGAGCCACGTACATCAAGGTCGGACTCTACGGGTGTACGACGCCCGAACAGGCCGTCGAAGTCATGCGGGGCGTCGTCCGGGCCGTGAAGGACTATCGGCCGGACGCGTTCGTCGTCGCCTCGGGCTACGCCGACGCCCACCGGATCGGCTGTGTCAACCCGCTCGCGCTGCCCGACATCGCCCGCCGCTCCGGCTCCGACGCGGCCATGCTCGACACCGCGATCAAGGACGGCACCCGGCTGTTCGACCACGTCCCGCCGGACGTCTGCGCGCAGTTCGTCCGGCTGGCCCACGAAGCCGGTCTGCTCGCCGCCCTGGCGGGCAGCGTCAAGGCGGCGGACCTCGGCACGCTGACCCGCATCGGCACGGACATCGTGGGGGTGCGCGGTGCTGTCTGCGAAGGCGGCGACCGCACCACCGGAAGGATCCGGCCGCACCTGGTGGCCGCTTTCCGGGCGGAGATGGACCGGCACGCCCGGGAACACGCCGCCGACGTCGCCGCGGCGAGTTGACCGCCGGCATGCCGACCAGCCGGCCCCGCCGCCCGCCGGAGACCGACGGCGAGCGCTTCGCCGTCATCGACCCGGCGACGGGCGAGGCGTTCGACGAGGCGCCCGACCAGCAACCGGACGCCTTGGACGCCGTCATCGACCGGGCCCACGAGGCCTGGCGCGGCTGGCGGGCCGACCCCGCCACCCGCGCCACCGCGTTGCGCGCGGCAGCCGACGCCGTCGAGGCGGCCGGAGCCGACCTCGCCCCACTGCTCACCCGGGAACAGGGCAAACCCCTGGCCGAGTCGTACGCGGAGATCGCCCGAACGGCGGCCCGCCTGCGCTACTTCGCCGAGTTGGACCCCGGGCCCCAGCCGATCGCGGACGGCCGGCCGGTGCGCAGTGAGGTCCGCTGGCGACCGCTGGGTCCCGTCGCCGCGATCGTGCCGTGGAACTTCCCCCTGCAGCTCGCGGCGGCGAAGTTCGCGCCCGCGCTCGCCGCCGGCAACACCATGGTGCTCAAACCCTCCCCGTTCACCCCCCTCGCCACCCGGCTACTGGGGTCCGTCCTGTCCACGGCCCTCCCCGAGGGCGTCCTGACGGTCGTCACCGGCCGCGAACCCCTCGGGGCCCGGCTCGCCTCCCATCCGGGCATCCGCCACGTGACCTTCACCGGTTCGGTTCCCACCGGACGGGCCGTCGCGGCGGGCGCGGCCGCCTCGCTCACCCGGGTCACCCTGGAGCTGGGCGGCAACGACGCCGCCATCGTGCTGGACGACGCGGACGTGGAGCGGATCGCGGAGCGGCTGTTCTGGGCGGCGTTCCGCAACTGCGGGCAGGTCTGCATGGCGGTCAAGCGCGTCTACGCCCCGGCCCGGCTCTACCCCCACGTGGTCGAGGCTCTCGCGCGGTGTGCGAAGGCCGCCGTCGTCGGCGCCGGACTCGACCCGGGCACCCAGCTGGGCCCGGTCAACAACGCCCCCCAACTGGCCAGGGTCGAACGCTATACGGCCCGGGCCCTGGCGGACGGCGCCCGGGTCGTGGCCGGTGGCCACCGGCTGGACCGGCCGGGCTACTTCTTCGCCCCGACGATCCTCGCCGACGTCCCCTCCGACAGCCCGGTGGTGACGGAGGAGCAGTTCGGCCCGGTCCTGCCGGTGCTGCCGTACCGGACCGTCGACGAGGCCGTCGAGGCGGCCAACGACACCGGATTCGGCCTGGGCGGCTCGGTGTGGGGAACCGACCTGGACCGGGCCGAGGCGGTGGCGGACCTGCTGGAGTGCGGCACGGCGTGGATCAACCACCACGCCGAACTGTCCCTCGCCCAGCCCTTCGCGGGCATCAAGGACAGCGGTGTCGGCGTCGCGGGCGGACCGTGGGGACTCTACGGGAACCTCAGGCCGTTCGTCGTGCACCGGCCGGAGGAGGCACGACCGACAGAAGCGTGACCGAGCGAGACGTGACCGCCAGAGGTGTGACCGACAGAGGCCCGACCGGAGGAGACGCGATGAGATTCGGCGCGGCGGTACTGCGCTCGTACGAGAGCAGGTTCGCCGTCGAGGAAGTGGTCCTGAACGGGGGCCCGGCCGACGGCGAGGTCCTGGTGAGGATCGCGGGCTGCGGCATGTGCCGCACCGATCTCGCGGTCCGACGCTCGGCGGGCCGCTCGCCGCTGCCCGCGGTGCTCGGTCACGAGGGGGCCGGGATCGTGGTGGAGACGGGCGGTCCGGACACGGGCCTGAGCACCGGCGACCACGTCGTGCTGAGCTTCGACTCGTGCGGACACTGCCGGAACTGCCTGGCCGCGGCTCCCGCCTACTGCGACTCCTTCGCCTCCCTCAACCTCTTCGGAGGGCGCGTGGAGAACGCGGCGCGGTTCACCGACGCGGACGGCCGCGAACTCGCCCCCCGATGGTTCGGCCAGTCCTCGTTCGCCGAGTACGCGATGGTTCCGGCCCGCAACGCCGTCCGGGTCGACCGCTCGCTGCCCCTCGAACTGCTCGGACCTCTCGGCTGCGGCTTCCTGACCGGCGCCGGGGCGGTCCTCAACTCCTTCGGCGCCGGCCCCGGCGACACCCTCGTGGTCCTCGGTGCCGGAGCGGTGGGCCTGGCCGCGGTGATGGCGGCCACGGCCGCCGGGGCGGTGACCGTGGCCGTCGACCGTTTCGACGAACGGCTGGACCTCGCCGAGCGGTTCGGCGCGATCCCGCTGCGCGCCGGACCGGCCGGCCCGTCCTCACGGCCCTCGCCGCCCGACCTCACCGAACGGATCCGACGGCTGACCGACGGCGGCGCGCAGTACGCGCTGGACACCACGGCGTCCGCCCCGCTGGTCAACGACGCGCTCCGGGCCCTGCGGCCGACCGGCCACCTCGGGCTCGTGGCGCGGTTCCACACCCCACTGGCGCTCGACCCGGGAACCCTGGACCGCGGCCGACGGATCTCCCACATCTGCGAGGGGGACGCGGTACCGGGACTGCTGGTCCCCCGGCTCACCCGGCTGTGGCAGGACGGGCGGTTCCCCTTCGACCAGCTGATCCGCACCTACCCTCTCGCCGACATCAACGAGGCCGAACGCGACTGCGACGCGGGCAAGGTGGTCAAACCCGTCCTGGTTCCGGAGGGGAACGCCCGATGAGCGAGGCGCTGCGCGCCGCGCTCGCCGGCCGCCCGGTCACCACCTGACGGCCGGCCACCAGCTGGGGGCCGGCCGCAGCGGCCCGCTACACCGGACGCTTGTGCGCGAACACCCACCGGTTGCCCTCCAACGCGTCGTTCTGCTCGGGCAGCGGACCGCGCCCGTGCAGCCGGGTGAAGTCGAAGGGGGTGCGGACCGACGTGGTCCAGCCCTTGCCGGCCAGGTCGCCCACCGAGTCGGGCCGCGGCTCTCCGTCGAACAGGCCGAGCAGATCGATGCCGATCTGGCGTTTCGTCGAGGTGTAGAGCCGGCTCTCGCGGTACGCCAGCAGGTCCTTCTCCAGCTTGACCTCGTACGCGAACGCGCTGCCGCCCGTGGTCAAGCGGTCCACCGTGTCGATGATCCGCGTCTCGGCGACGGTGGGCAGGTAGAAGAACAGCCCCTCGGCCAGCCAGACGCTCGGTGCGGCCGGGTCGAAGCCGGCGTCGGTCAGCGCCGCGACCCAGTCGGCGCGCAGGTCGGTGGCGATCGGTACCCGCGCCGCCTTCGGGGTGGCCGACAGCCCACCGAGCACCTCGTGCTTGAAGGCCAGCACGCCTTCCCGGTCGATCTCGAAGACCACGCAGCCGGGGGGCCAGTCGAGCCGGAACGCCCTCGTGTCCAACCCGGCCCCGAGCAGGACCACTTGGCGGGCACCGGAACGTACCGATTCCAGGAGGAAGTCGTCGAGGACCCTCGTCCGCAGACCGAAGTAGCGCGCGAAACGCCCCCACAACGGGTCCGCGTCCCCGTCCGGAACCTGGCGTATTCGGACCGGCCAGCCCGCGGACGCCGGTGCGGCGAGCACGAAGTGCTCCGCGTAGACGTCCTGTGCCAGAGCGTCGTGCCGATGGGTCTCGATCGCGCGTGCCGCGGCGACCAGGAGCGCGGTCACACCGACACCGCCGTCCACCCCTTCCACGCCGGTCTTCCGATCTGCCATGCCGACCATGTGTCCTCCCCTTGGGACGAGTTGGGAGCGCGAATGACGAGGAACGCGCATGCCGGATCCCGGAAGAAGCACCACTCCGGTTCCGGTCCCGTGACGGCCTCGGGAACGACCCTCCCCCGATGCGAGGGTCCGCACACATGAAAACCTACGAGAAGTAAATGACTTATCACACTGCGCTACTCGACTCGCCGCACCGGTGCCGCGCTTCGCGGTCGACTGCGGACTCAGGCGGGCATCCCCGGTTCGGCGAGGCCGCTCTCGTAGGCGATGATGACCAGCTGGGCACGGTCACGCGCGTTCAGCTTGGCCAGGAGGCTGCTCACATGGCTCTTCACCGTGGGCAGGCCGATCACCAGCCGCTGGCCGATCTCCGCGTTCGACAGCCCGTTCGCGATCAGCACGAGCACCTCGTGTTCCCGCCTGGTGAGCCCGACGAGCCGCGAGGCCGGCCGAGCCGTCTTCCGGGCGTGGGAGAAGGTCTCGATGAGGCGGCGGGTGACCGTGGGCGCCAGGACGGCCTCACCGGTGGCGATGACGCGGATGCCGGCGAGCAGGTCCGAGGGCGAGGCGTCCTTCAGCATGAATCCGCTCGCGCCCGCCTGGAGGGCGGGGTAGACGTACTCGTCCATGTCGAACATCGTCAGGGCCAGCACGCGTACGCCGGTCATGGTCTCGTCGGAGCAGATCTCCCGGGTGGCCGCGATGCCGTCCATGAGGGGCATGCGCAGGTCCATCAGGACGACGTCGGGCCTGAGTTCCCGGGCGAGTTCCACCGCCCGGGCGCCGTCACCGGCCTCACCGACGGTCTCCATCCCCGGTGTCGAGTCGACGAGGACACGGAAGCTCCCGCGCAACAACGCCTGATCGTCCGCGATCAGTACCCGGACCGCCTCGGCCATCCCGCATTCCCCGCAAACCGCTCGTCGAGCCCTCGAAATCCGCGATCCTAGCAGCAGCGCTCGTTCTGTATCATCAACTGCCCTTGTTCGCAGCACTGTTGAGGACTGTGCCGCACTACCGTCCCGTCATCCGTCCCAACGCCGGTGCCGGAGCCAGCCGGCCGCCAGTGCCGCGACGGTCCACACGAGAAGGACGGCGAACCCGGTGAGCGCGTCGTCCGAGCCGACCGTGAGCATCCGCATGCCGGCCCGGTCCGGGAGGTAGCGCACCATCTCCTTCGTCGCTCCGACGGTGGACAGGATCTGGGACCCGGCGAGCACCATCGGGAGCAGCACGGCCAGCGGGACGACGGCGCCGCGGGCCGTCGCGGCCACGCCCGCCGCGAACAGGCTCATCAGCGCCAGGTGGACCACGGCGCCGCCGAGGGCGCGGGGCACGCCACTCGCACCGATGCCGGCGCCGTGGGGACCGAGGGCGACCTGGGTGAGCAGGTAGCCGAGGACGGTGACGGGGACCGCGACGGCCACCGCGGCGGCAGCGGTGACGGCCACCTTCGCCGTGTAGAGCCGGCCACGCCGGGGCACGGCGAGCAGCGAGACCCGCATCATGCCCGACGAGTACTCGTTCGAGACGAGGAGCACGGCGAACACGATCAACGCCAGTTGGCCGTAGAGGATGCCGTCCATGCCGGCCTGCTCGGGGGTGAAGTCGGGGCGGAGCAGCGCGTTCCCGGATTCGATCGCCTTCCTCGCGGACCAGCCGCCCAGGGCGGCGAGGAGGAGGCTGGCGGGAGCGAACAGCAGCAGCGCGCCGAACGTGCCGCGGACGCCTCGCAGTTTGGTGAACTCGGCCCGCATCGCCGCGGCTGTCTCAGACACGGGTACCGCTTCCACCACTTCCTCCGTTGCCTCCGTTGCCTCCGCTTCCTCCGTTGCCGGTGAGCTTGAGGAAGGTCTCCTCCAGCGATCCCGTGTGGGTGCTCAGCTCTTCGAGCGGGAGGTCGCCCGCCGCGGCCAGCCGGCTGATCTCGGCCGCCGTCATGCCGTCGACTTCCAGACTGCCGTCGTGCGCGAGGCGCGGCGAGGCGCCCCTCCGCTCCAGTTCCCGGTGCAGGCGCAGGGGTTCGGAGGCCCGCACCCGTACGTAGGTCCGTGCGTGGCTTCGGATGAACTCCGACGTGCTGGTCCGGGCGAGCAGCCGTCCGCGGCTGACGACGATCAGGTCGTCCGCGACCGCGGACATCTCGGTCATCAGGTGGCTGGAGACGAGGACGGTCCGACCCTCGGCGGCCATCGAGCGCAGCAGGTCGCGCAGCCACCGGATGCCCTCCGCGTCCAGGCCGTTGACCGGCTCGTCGAGCACCAGGACGGGCGGGTCGCCGAGCAGGGCGGCGGCCAGGCCGAGCCTGCGTCCCATGCCGAGGGAGAACGTGCCGGTCCGCCGCCGGGCCGCTCCGGTCAGGCCGACCGTCTCCAGGACCTCCGCGACCCGTCGCCGGTCGATCCGGCTGCTCTGCGCGATCCAGCGCAGATGGTCGGCGGCGGTCAGGCCGCGGTGCGGGACCGCCGTCTCCAGCAGGGCGCCGACCTGCCGCGCGGGGTACGCCAGTTCGTGATAGGGGCGGCCGCCGATGCGGGCGGATCCGGCATCGGGGCGGGTGAGGCCGAGCATCATGCGCATCGTCGTGGACTTCCCGGCCCCGTTGGGGCCCAGGAATCCGGTGACGGCGCCCGACCGCACCGTGAAGGTGAGGCCTGCCACGACGGTGTTCTCCCCGTACCGCTTGGTCAGGTTCTGGACTTCGATCACCTGACGAGTCTCGTCGGGCGGGCCCGTCGGCCGCATCGGTCCGGGGTCGGGATTCCGCGACGGGCCGCGCGGGCCGAACTCATACCTGCGAATGAGTCCGGTGGCCGCGAACGGGCCGGGCTCAGTACGGCAGTGTCGCCACGACCCGGAAGCCACCGCTCGGCCTCGGCCCGGCGCTGAGGGTGCCCCGATGCGCGGCGACCCGCTCCTTCATCCCCACCAGGCCCATTCCCCCGCCGGGCACGGTGGGCCGGTGCCCGGGCCCGGGGCCCTCGTCGGTGATGTCGATCGTCAACGTGTCCTGTACGGCGGCCAGTCGGACCTGGCAGCGGGTGGGCGCGGCGTGCTTGACGACGTTGGTCAGGGCCTCCTGCACGATCCGGAACCCGGAGAGCGCGACCCCGTTCGGGGGCTCCTCCTCGAACTCGGTCCGCAGGTCGACGCGGACTCCGGCGGCCTCGGCCGTGCGCACCAGGTCCGACAGGGCCGACAGGTCCGTCAGTCCCCGGACCGGGCGCAGGTCGTCGGCGTCGCCGTCCTGCTCGCGGCGCAGCACCTTGAGGGTGGCCCGCATGTCACGCAGCGCCCGGCGGCTGACGTCCTCGATCACCTCCAGGGCTTCCCTCGCCTCCTCGGGGCGGGTGGTGGCCACGTGGTTGGCGACGCTCGCCTTGATCGCGATCAGGCCCACGCTGTGGGTGACGACGTCATGGAGGTCGCGGGCGATGCGCAGGCGTTCCTCGGCCTTCGCCTGCTCGGCCGCGTGCTCGATGGTGCGCCGCAGGCTCTCCCGCCGCTCCCTGACGGCAACTCCCGTCGCCCAGGTGGTGCCGAGGACAAGCAGTCCGATCACGATCTGTACGGCCCTGCTCCCGCCCTGGTACCCCTGTCCTCCCGACACCGTCATCAGGATCGCGCCCACAGCGCACAGGCCGGCGACGCGGGCCGCGGACAGCCCCGGTCGCCCTCTCCTGGTGACGGCCACCGGGTACAGGGCGTAGGCGGCGGCGAGGAAGGGGGCCGGCCCGGCCCCGGCGGCCAGCGCCGCACAGGCGGCCGTGAACACGACCGCGAACACCGGGACCGGCCACAGCCTCCGTACTGCCAGCGGCAGCGCGGTGCCCAGGGACAGCAGCCACACGGCGGTGGCACTCAGCCCGCCGCCGTCGGCCGGACGCAGCACCGACACCTGCGGAAGGAGTGCGAACCCGAGCGCGGCCAGCGCGTCCACCGTGATCAGGCGCCGACGAGGAGCATCACCCATGGGCCGAACGTATGGGGCCGGTTCGAGGCGCGTCCAGTCCGGGCGTGGATCGAGGCCGGCGTGCGCCGCGACCGCGCCGGCCGGGGCCAGGGCCGGGGCCGATCACGTCACGGACGCCGCTCAGGCGGTCAGCCCTCCAGCCGCTTGGCGTCGATCTCGGCGATCAGGTTCTCGATCAGGGTCCTGATCTCGTCGCGGATCGGGCGGACGGCTTCGACGCCCTGGCCGGCCGGGTCGTCGAGCTTCCAGTCGAGGTACTTCCTGCCGGGGAAGTACGGGCAGGCGTCGCCGCAGCCCATGGTGATGACGTAGTCGGACGCCTGGACGGCCTCGGCGGTGAGGATCTTCGGCCTCCGGTCCGAGATGTCGACGCCGACCTCGGCCATCGCCGCGACGGCGGCCGGATTGACCTGGTCGCCCGGCGCCGAGCCGGCGGAACGGACCTCGACGCGGTCGCCCGCGAGGTGCTGGAGGAAACCGGCGGCCATCTGGGAGCGGCCGGCGTTGTGGACACAGACGAACAGCACGGAGGCTGCGGGGGAGGCGGTCATCTCGCTCTTCCTCGGAGACGGGGCGCGGCACGACACGACCGGGCGGGCGCGGTCGATCCCGCGGTACGGCCTTGCGGCAGTCGTGGTGTCCGCAGACCGACCGCGCTGCGGACAGTCGACGGCCCGTGCGGAGCGGCCGCCGACACCGCCAAACGTATCACCAGACAATGATGTCAGTCGATAGTGATGTGAATACCGAGGGTGGCGACCCGGGGCCGCGCGGTGAGCCGTCGGGGCCGCCCGCGCGGAGGCCGTCACCAGCCCCGATGGCGCCGCCCTAGGATTCAAGGCATGGACGGAACCACGCTGCCACAGGGAGAACCCATACCGATGACGACGCGACGCACCCGCTGGCAGGAGGCGGGAAACAGCGGAGGCTTCGGCAAGCGGTTCGCCGAGCTGATCGCCGCCGGCGAGGACGTCGACGGCGAGGCCCGGCTCGCAGACACGCTCCTGTCGCGCGGGGCGCGGGTGCTCGATGCCGGCGCCGGCATGGGCCGGGTGGCCGCCGCACTCCTGAAGCGCGGGCACGACGTGGTCGCGATCGAGCCCGACGAGGCCCTGGTCCGGCAGGCCCGGGAGGCCTACCCCGGGCTGCCGATCGAGGAACGCGACATCCTCGACCTCGGCCCCGAGGACGGCCCGTTCGACCTGGTCGTCTGCGTGGGCAACGTCATCGTCTACCTGGCCGAGGGCACCGAACGCGCGGCGCTGCGCGCGATGCGCGACGTGCTCGGCGAGAACGGCCGGATCCTGGTCGGTTTCCACCTCCAGGACCCGCCGCCGCATGCCCGGATCTACCCGGCGGCGGAGTTCGAGGCGGACGTGGCCGCCGCCGGACTGCGCGTCGACCTGCGGGCCGGCACCTATCAACTGCATCCCGCGAACGACGCCTACGGTGTCTGGATCCTCAGCCGCGCCCAGGACTGACCCTCGCTCCGGGGCCGGTGGCCCGGCCGCGGGCCCGGAGCCGATCCGCCGCGGCCGGCACCGGCGTCGAGGGAGTGCGCGGACGGCGAACGCCCCTCGGCGGCAGCGGCGCGCCGGCGCGTCGACCGGGGCGGATTCGGCGGCGGGCTTGGAGCCGCCGCCGGCTTCGGCTAACGTATCACCGCATGGTGATGTCAGCAGTTGGTGATGTGAACGACGCGGTGGACGTGCTGAAGGCCGTCGCCGACCCGCTGAGGATGCGGATCCTCACCCTGCTCGCCCGCGAAGCCCTCTGCACCAGCCACCTGGTCGAGGAGACCGGCGCCCGGCAGACCAACCTGTCCAACCACCTCAAGATCCTTCGCGAGGCCGGACTGGTCGACACCGAGCCCTGCGGCCGCTTCACCTACTACAAGCTCCGCGCGGACGCCCTGGACGGACTCGCCGGGCTCCTCGGCGACCTCGCCGCCACCGCCCGCGCCAACACCGACGCGAAGAGGTCCTGCCCGTGACCGCCACCAAGACCACCGCTCCCCCGGACCACCCCGGGGCCGGACCGGTCGGCAAGCTCTCCTTCCTGGACCGCTTCCTCGCGGTGTGGATCCTGCTCGCCATGGGCCTCGGGCTCGGCCTCGGCCGTCTGGTCCCCGGGCTGAACGACGCCCTCGCCAAGGTCGAGGTCGGCGGCGTCTCCCTGCCGATCGGCCTCGGCCTGCTGGTCATGATGTACCCGGTGCTCGCGAAGGTGCGGTACGACCGCCTGCACACCGTCACCGGCGACCGCAGGCTGATGGCCTCCTCCCTGGTCATCAACTGGGTGCTCGGCCCCGCCGTCATGTTCGCCCTGGCCTGGCTCCTCCTGCCGGACCTGCCCGAGTACCGCACCGGCCTGATCATCGTCGGACTCGCCCGCTGCATCGCCATGGTCATCATCTGGAACGACCTCGCCTGCGGCGACCGCGAGGCCGCCGCCGTCCTCGTCGCCCTCAACTCCGTCTTCCAGGTCGTCATGTTCGGCGTGCTCGGCTGGTTCTACCTCGACGTCCTGCCCGGCTGGCTCGGCCTCGAACAGGACGGCCTGCACTTCTCCGTCACCAAGATCGTCGTCAACGTGCTGGTCTTCCTGGGCATCCCGCTCATCGCCGGCTTCCTCACCCGCCGCCTCGGCGAGAAGAAGCTCGGCCGCGAGACCTACGAGCAGAAGTTCCTGCCGAAGATCGGCCCCTGGGCCCTGTACGGCCTGCTGTTCACGATCGTGATCCTCTTCGCCCTCCAGGGGAAGACCATCACCAACCAGCCCGGCGACGTCGCCCGCATCGCCCTCCCGCTGCTCGCCTACTTCGCGATCATGTGGTTCGGCACCTTCGCGCTCGGCAAGGCCATCGGCCTCGCCTACGACCGCACCACCACCCTCGCCTTCACCGCCGCCGGGAACAACTTCGAACTCGCCATCGCGGTCGCCATCGCCACCTTCGGCGTCACCTCCGGCCAGGCCCTGTCCGGAGTCGTCGGCCCCCTCATCGAGGTGCCCGTCCTCATCGCCCTCGTCTACGTCTCCCTCGCCTGGCGCAAGCGGTTCGCCCCGACCGCCGTCACCACCGCGGCGAAGGAGTCCTGACCTCCCCCGCACTGCCTGGAGTGCCGTCCGGCAGGCACGACCGGCACCGCCGGTCGATCCGGTGATCCCGCCCGCGAACCCGCTGACGGTTCCGCCGGAGGAGCTCAGGGACATCACGGTCGCCACGCCGGTCAGCGGGCGAGGACGTGGCCGTCGTCGGGGCGGTGGTCGCGGGAGCGGCGCAGGTCGGTGGTGACGTAGGTGCGCTGCAGCCAGCGGTCCGCCCCGTCGTAGCGGGGCCGGAAGGCGGTGCGGCCGTGGACGGTGACGCGGTTGTCGATGACGACCAGGTCGCCGGGGGTCAGGCGCAGGCTGCGGGCACTCGCCTCGCAGGCGCGGCCGAACTCGGCCAGCGCGGCGGCGGCCCGAGGGGTGAGCGGTGTGGTGACGAGCTGGGCCATGCGGATGTCGGGGTCCTCGGCCGCGCCGGACAGCACCGGCGTGGGCTCGGGTTCGGCCCCGCTCGCGTCGGTGCCGAAGGAAGGCGGTGGTGCGGTGAGGAACTCCGGCGCGAACAGGGCCTCCCGGCTGGCCGGCGTGAGCAGCGGCAGCGCTTGGCGGATGCCGGCGACGCGCATGCCGGCGATCCCGTCGTGGTCGGCGCGCAGGCACAGGAAGACCACGTAGTCGGGCGGGTGGGGGTGGAAGCCGTTCTCGCTGTGGAAGGACAGCGGCACGGACCCGGCGTTGCCGTGGAAGGACTCCTGCCCGGGTACGGGCACGACGTCCTGGACGAGGGCGCCCGACTTCTCGGCCCGGTAGGCGAGTGGCTCGCCGAGCCCGCAGGCCACCATGGTGAGCAGTGCGGCGGGGACGGTGGCCCGGCGCTGGACCGAGCCGGGGACGGCCGGGGTCGGCGGCAGCGAGGCCCCGTCGACGGGCAGGCCGCCGATCACCAGGGTGCCGTGCGGGCCGGAGTACCTGCGGAACCGGCGCAGCGCGCGGCGCAGCGGGAGCGGGAGTTCGTCCCAGCCGTCCCTGGCCCGGTCCACCCACTCGGGGTCGTCGACCCGGCCGCGCCCGTCGGCGCACAGGGCGCGGGCCAGACGCTCGCACGCGTCGGTGTCGGCCTGTTCCAGGGTCCAGTCGGCGGCGGTGTTCTGCGTGGTGCCGGGCATCGGGTCTCCTGCCGGGAGTGCGAACGGTGGGCGCGCTGGCTCAGGAGTGGCGCAGGCCGGCCACGGCGTCGGCGATGTAGTGGTCCCCGAATCGGATCAGGGGGGCGTACTGGGCCGCGCGGCGGTGGCGCATCAGCCGTAGTTCCGCGACGGCCTTGTCGGGGCCTTCGGGCCGTTGGGCGATGGAGCGGCGCAGGTGCACCATCGAGTACGCGAGGGTGATGTGCCGTTCGGCGTCCACGATGTCGGCTTCCAGGAGAGCGCCCCGCGCCTCGGCCAACTCCGGTGAACGGGCGGCCAGTTGGTCGTAGGAGTCGGGGAGCGCCGTCAGCAGGTCCTTCATCGCGGCCCGGAACAGCTTGTAGCCCCGGTGCTGGCGCCCGCTGAGCGGGATGTCCGTGGCCGGCGGTGCCATGGTCCGGCGGATCTCCGCCATGTAGTGGTCGGCCGGGATCGTACTGGCGTGGTTCATGGCCGCCGGGAAGCCGCGCACGTACGCCGTCGCGTCCGCCAGCCGCCCCAGCGCGGCATCGATGTCACCGTCCCGCAGCCGGCCCGTGGCGTCGGCGACCGCGACCGCCGCGCAGACGTTGAACAGGACGTGGACCTGGTGCCCGATGAGCCACCGGGCGCTCCACACGCTCTCCAACGACGGGCCCGAGCCGGATTCGGGCACGGCCGCCAACGGGGCGGGCTCGGCCGCCAACGGAGCGGGCTCGGCGTCGGCGCCCGGCGCCGCGCCGGTGAGGTCGAGCACCGCCTGCCGCATCCCGGCCACCTCCTGCGCCAGGTCGGCGCCCGACAGCGGCGCTTCGCACAGGTCGTCCAGACCGCGGTGGACGACCAACGCGCCGTGCAGCGCGGCTTGTTGATCCGACAGCTCCACCTCACGGACCCGGAAGTACGACTGACTCGTCGACTCCGCCGGAACGTCCTCGCCGGCCACGGCCGGAGCCAGCGCAGCCAGCTCTGCCACCAGGTCACCTGTCGCCGCGCCGGCTTGCCGCAGCGCGGCGGTCCGCTCGCCGGGTCTGCCATGGGTCGGCACGCCGGCCAGCACGCGCGCGGCCCGTTGTGCTGCGGCATCGACCGGCGGGCCCAGCGCGGGGGCGGACCGCCCGCCCCGGGGCTCGCGGAAGACAGCGACAGGAGGATGGCCGGCAACCGGCGATGAGCCCATGGTGGAGATGGTTCGCCAGGAACATGCCATGCCAAACCTTGATTGACCGTCAATTTCGGTGCGACACGGAGGAGTTGAGCGCGCTTGCCCGTGACGGCGAGGATCGGTCGGTAGCTCCGCGTGGGATTTTCGGACACACGGGGCACGGTTCGCGCAGC
Organism: Kitasatospora sp. NPDC056651; assembly: GCF_042792155.1. Classification (NCBI taxonomy): domain Bacteria; kingdom Bacillati; phylum Actinomycetota; class Actinomycetes; order Kitasatosporales; family Streptomycetaceae; genus Kitasatospora; species Kitasatospora sp. NPDC056651. The sequence continues at coordinate 131,128 of NZ_JBHTWX010000005.1, forward strand.
CCTCACCTCCAGTTGCCGCTTTGCTCCAGCGCTCAGCCGTGGGCGGGATCGCGCCCGAAGGCGCACTACGGAGCGGTGATCACCGGGCACACACTGTTATGGCGTGTTTCGGTCCTGCCTCTCGGGTGGTTGCTTCGATAGGTTCCTCCTGATCTTGGGACTCGCCATGTCCACGCGGCACGGCGTAGCCCGCCAGTCTCCGGCCCGGGCATTGCCGTCGCACGGCCGAACAGCCTGCCCGTTTCCGTTCGAGGGAAGGGATCTTGTGGCGCTTCAGGTGGAGGATCTGCGCAAACTGTTGGACGGTGGAGGTTCTGCGGCTCCGGTGGAACTCCCCGGTAGAGAATTCGGGTTCCGCCACGACCCGTTCCTCGCGGTGGTCGCTGACGGCATCCTGCGCCTGGAGCATGCCGCCGGCGACAGTGAGGCCGACCTCGAAGCCGCCGGTACCGCCGCATCCCCCCTGCACGCCGAGCCCTTGCCCGTACGCGTCACGTTCCACGGCCAGGACGGCGAGGTGGCCGCGGTCACGCTCACGGCCGAGCCCGCCGAACCCGCCGTCCCGGCTCATCTGTTGGCGCGCGCCGTCGGTCTGGAGTGCGCCCCCCTGCCGTCGGCCGCCGCGGTCACGCGGTTCGACGTGCGGGCCGACGCCGAGCGCCTGCTGCTCACGGGCAGCGGCCCCGGGCTGCGGCTGGCGCTGCTGTGCCAGGGCGGGCGACTGCTCGTCGCCGAGCTCCAGGACGACGCGGGCCGGACCTGGCGGATCGTGGCCACGGACCGAGGCCTGACGCAGGAGCAAGTCACCTCAGCCGCAGCCGCGTTGGCCGCCGAAGGGGCTCCCGCGCCCGCCGTCGCCGGCGCGTTGCCCGCCGGCACCTGGCTGGTGATGCCCGGTCCCGTGCTCGTACCGGTGCGCGGTGACAGCGCCCGGCCGGTGCTCGACGCGGCGCGGCGGGACGGGCTGGGCCGGGCCCTGCCGGCGAGGCCCGTGCCGGCACGCCCGTTGCCGGTGCGACGGCGCGGCCCTGTCGCGTTCGCCGGGCCCGAAGGGTTCACGGTCGTCGCCTCCGCCCCTGCCGCCCGCAGTCCGCGCGGCTGGGGTATCGGCAAGCCGTCCGACGGTGACGGCGTCGTGATCAGCTACAGCAACCCGCCGCTGTCGGTCGACGGCGCCCTGGTGGCCCTACCCGCCACCCCGCCGTACCGTACGGTGCTGGGCGGCGTGCTGCTGGTGGACGCCGGTGTGGTGGCGGGCAGCGCGGTGGGCGCCTACGTCGTGCCCCGGGACTCCGGGCTCCAGCCGTCCCTCTTCGCGTTCGGCGCGCTGGGCTCGGACAAGGGCATCGGACCGCCGCCGTTCCAGGTGCGCGGCGTCGCGCTCGGCCTGGGCTGGAACAGCCGGATCCGGCTGCCGGAGGTGGAGGCGATGAACGACTTCCCGTTCATCGCCGCGCTCAAGGATCCGGGGGCGATCGGGGGAGCCGACGGCGACCCGGTGGAGATCCTGAAGACGATCACCGGCGGCGCCGACCCCTGGGTGCGCCCGGCCCAGGACGAACTGTGGGTGGCGGCCGGGCTGGCGTTCAGCTGCTTCGAGGCCGTCAAGGGCCATGCGATGGCGGTCGTGCAGACCGGCGCGGACCTGACCATCGGCCTGCTCGGACTCGCCTCCACCGAGTACCCGCCGGGCGGAGGCCGGACGTACGCCAAGGCCGAGATCGGCATCGAGGTCGTCGTCAAACCGAACAAGGGCGAGCTGCGGCTGGCGGCCGCGCTGACCCCGAACTCCTTCCTCCTGGACCCGAACTGCCGGCTGCGCGGCGGCGTCGCGCTCGTCACCTGGTACGGGCCCAGTCGGCAGGCCGGGGACTTCGTCTTCACCCTCGGCGGCTACCACCCCAGGTTCCGACGGCCCGACCACTACCCGGCGCCGGCCCGACTCGGCTTCGACTGGGACCTGACGGGCAGCGTCACCGTCTCCGGCGGCGTCTACTTCGCGATCACGCCGTCCGCCGTGATGGTCGGCGGCGAGCTGGAGGTGAACTTCCACTCCGGGATCCTGCGCGCCTGGCTCGTCGCCCGGGCGGACGCGCTCATCCAGTGGCGCCCGTTCCACTTCGACCTCGGCATCAGCGTCAGGATCGGCGTCCAGGCCCAGATCAAGATCCTCTTCGTCAAGATCACGATCAGGATCGAGATCGGCGCGAGCCTGAGCCTGTTCGGGCCACCGACCGGCGGCGAGGCCACCGTCCACCTGTGGTTCATCTCGTTCACCATCCGGTTCGGGGCCGATCGCGACGAGGGGCCGAGGTACCTGGACTGGGACGGCTTCAAGGACATGCTGCCCCCGCCCGGCAACCTCGTGCAGATCCACGCCGGCTCGGGTCTGATCAGCGATGACTCCCTCAGCGGCGGGCACGGCGGGGCCTGGCTCGTCTCCTCGGCGGGCTTCGACTTCACCGTCGATTCCGCCGTGCCGATCACCGAGATGTATCTCGACAAGCGCTCCAACCCGGTGGCGGAGCGCGGCAGCCGGATCGGTGTGCGGCCGATGGGCGAGAGCGGCCGCACCAGCACCCAACTCGTCGCCGTCACCCTGGAGGGCGACCCGCTGCCGCTGACCGGCACCTGGCACGCCACCTTCCACCGGACCTCCGTGCCGCAGTCCCTGTGGGGCACGGGCGCCCCCAACGCGCTGCCCGCCCCCGGCGCCCAGCTGATCCACGAACAGCTGACCGGGGTGCGGCTGGCCTCCCCGGCCACCGAGAACGGCGAGTCCACCGGCTACATCTCCGCCCAGCACCTGGCCTTCGACCCGATGGCGCCCGGCACCCAGCCGCTCGACCCCGGAGCGGCACCCGTCGGTCCCGTGCCGCGCCGCCTGGCCGGGGCCGCTGTCATCGACCGCATCCGCACCACCGTCGACGCGGCCCCGCAGCGCACCGCCCGGCGCGCCCTCGCCGAGGCCTTCACCGGCTTCGGCGTCGGCCTCGGTGAGCTCGACGGCGACCTTCCCGGCTACGTCCGCGCCGCCGAGACCGCCTTCACCGCAGCCCCCCTGCTCGTGCCGGCCAGCTGAGAGGTACGTACCCGTGACCACGCCCGACGTCGAGCACCGCATGCGACTGTTCGACCACCGCATCCCGTCCCTGTACGCGGGCAAGCACACCATCAGCGTCGATCAGACCCTGGATGCGACCGGTGCCACCCTGCCCTCGCACCAGCAGCGCTTCGACGTGCGGCAGCTGCGGTTCACCATCGCGCCCACCGACGTCCAGGCGTGCTACCCGCTGCCGGGGGCGAGCGGCTCCTACAGCCAGATCCTGCCGCACATCACCCTGGACACCCCCGCCCTGCCATGGCTGCGGCGCCTGCGCGGCCAGGACAAGAGCGTGCCCTGGGCGGCCCTGCTCGTCTTCCGCGAGAACGAACTGCCCGACGACCCGCGGGCGGTCGGCGCGGTCGACGTCCTGACCGTCCGCCAGCTCCTGGGCCGCGAGAAGCCCGGCCGGCCGCCCGCCATCGCGGACGAGTACGTCTTCGACGACGAGTGGGACACGGTCTGCACCACCGTCCTGGTCCCCGGCGCCCAGTTCACCGCCCTCGCCCCCACCCCCGCCGAGATGGCCATGCTCGCCCACGTCCGCGAGGGCGGGCCACCCGACGCCACCCACACCCGCGCGGCCGGCGAGCCCGAGCCGGAACCGGACGTCGAGGACCTGAACGCGGTCGTCGTCGCCAACCGCTTCCCGGCCGTGGACGGCGGCATGCACGTCGTCCACCTGGTCTCCCTCGACGGGTTCGAGGACTACCTCGACGGCACCACCCCGCCCGCCGAGGGGCTGCGGATGGTCTCCCTGTGGTCGTGGTCGTTCGAGTCCGTGTACGACACCGGCGTCGGCTTCGGCGACCTCGCCCACAACCTCGCCGACGGCCCCGACGCCCGCCCCGACCTGCTGCTGCGCCGCCGCGCCCAGCGGCCCGCGCAGCCCACCTCGGCCCAGCGCGAGGCCCTGGACCGGCTGGCCTCCGGCGCCGCCGCCCTTCCCCAGCGCCTGGACTCCGGCGAGCGCACCCTCGCCTACTACCGCGGCCCGCTCACGGCCGCCCCCGCCCAGCGACTGCCCGCTCCCGGCGAGGGCCACGAGCGCCTGGAGTCGGCCGGCGAGGCCCTGATCTATGTCGAACAGCACGGCGTCTTCGACACCGGCTATGCGGCCGCGTTCAGTCTCGGGCGCCAACTGTCCCTCGGCGACGCCGAGTTCCACACCGCGCTGATGGAGTTCCGCAAAGCCGCCCGCAGCGCGGCCCGCCGGCTGTTCACCCGCTCCGGCCCCGCCGGGCGCGCGGCCACCGCCGAGGCGCTGACCGGCCACCCGGCGCGTGAGGCCTTCGACCGGCTGCTCACCGAGACCGGCGGCGCACGGCTCAGCCACGCGCTGACCACGGCAGGCGCGCGGATCGCGGCCGGACACCGGCGCGCCGCCGCACCCCGTGCGGCAGGCACCGGCCCGCTCGTGGCGGAGACACTGCGGGCCACCGTCGCCCGGGCCGAGACCCACGGCCTGCTGCGCGCGGCCCTCGCGCACGAACTGGACCCGGTCGCCGCGTGGCTGGCCCGGCTGCCGCTCCTGGAGATGATCCCGTTCGAGCACCTGGTGCCCGACCCCGCGATGCTGCCGCCCGAGTCCATCCGCTTCGCCTACACCGACCCCGGCTGGGTGCGCGCGGCCGTGGACGGCGCGCTGAGCGTCGGCGTGGGCCACGCCCTGGACGCCGACCTCAACCAGCTCGCCGCCGATGTCGCCGCCCCGCCGCCGTGCGCCGTCCTGCTGCGCTCGGACCTCGTCCCCAACTGGCCGAAGATCATCATGGCGGCCTCCCACGACGGCGGGAGCGTCGAACCGGTGCGGCGCGCCGTCTACGGGGAGGACGTCCTGCTCATCCTCTACCCGGAGGTCATCGACACGTTCACGCTGGCCGAGCCGCCGCAGGGCCTGCACTTCGGGTTCAGCGACATCGGCACGATCGAGCTGCGGCGGATCACCGGGGCGTCGATCGGCGCGCCGATGGGCGAGTTCCCCGCCGACCCGGCCGACGACCGCTTCGCCCGCTTCCTTCGGCCCGGCGGCCGGGACGTGCTCAACGTCGCGGGCCCGGGCGACGCGCTGCTGCCCGCCCTCGGCGCGGCGCACGACGGCGCGCGGCTGAGCTCGGCCCAGTTCGCCCTCCAGATGATCAAGGCCCCTCAGCTCCAGGAATTCGTCCGGCCATGACCCCGAGGAAGCAGACGATGACGACGCAGCGCACCACCCGGCAGGCGACGGCCGGGCAGCGGGAGATGACGGCCGACAACACCCTCGTGGTCCCGGTCGAGGTCGCCGCGCTCGCGGTCAACGACCAGACCCGCATCACCGACGGGAGCTTCATCTGGCAGCGCTGGCAGGCCGACTTCGCCACCCTGGCCTGGGACAACCTGCCGCCCGAACCCGTGCCGTTCACCTTCGAGGACTGGAGCGACGACCCCGGCCGGTGCGGCGTCTACCTCCAGTGGCAGCTCCCCGAGGCCCTCACCCGCGGCCGCCACGACGAGGTGGAGGGGATCGGCGACTTCCCCCTTGTGCCCAACCGCTGGCTGGTGGTCCGCTACCGCGCCGACACCCGCCAGACCCGCGCCTGGGTCGTGCAGAGCGACTACCTCGGCACCCGCGCCGACGGCCAGCACGTGGTGCCCGGCACCGTCTCCTACCTCGACCCGGACGGCAACGGCAGCGGCGACAACGACGACGGCGAGCTGAAGGCCACCTTCCTCGGCCGCCGGTACGAGCTGAGCGCCGAGCAGCCCTGGCGCGAGCCCGCCGACGCCCGCGCGCCGTTCCTGACCGCGATCGGCTCCGGCCTGCTGACGTTCACCGCCTTCCAGCCGTACAACGAGAACGTCTTCTCCCTCCACGACCCGCTGGACGACGTGGCCGGCGACGCCCGCCTCAGCTACCACGTCAGCGGCTGGTACTCCGACCCCACGACCGACATCCTGGCCTCCGACGAACCGCTCGCCCGGCTGCTGGAGCGCCTCGAATGGCTCGCCCCGGCCGCCACCGGCGCCACCGGCCGCACCCTGTACACCGGCAGCGCGCTCGGCGTCCTGTGGCAGCCCGGAGGCGGCGTCCCCGCCTCGGACTGCCCGGGCCCCGACAACATCGCGGTCTGCGTGGCCAACAGCTCCGCCGAGGCCCTCGCCGCCCTCCCCGGGCAGAGCGACGGCGAGGGCGCGCTCAGCGCCGACGAGGCCCGCCTGTTCGGGGCGTTCGCCCTGGGCACCCTGGACGCCCTGGACCGATCCGACGGCGCCGGCGACGACCTCACCGCACGCGCCGCCCACGCCACCGGCTTCGGCCCCGCCAGCGCCGGGTTCACCTGGCGCGTCGTGGACGGCGACACCCCCGAGGCCCGCGCGGCGCTCACCGCCGCCCAACGCGCCGAGCGCCGGGAACGGGAGGAGAGGGTCGTCGCCGACCTCAACCAGGCGCAGGCCGAGCACGACGCCCTCGCCCGCGACCTGGCCGCCGCCCAGGAGCGCCTCTACCTGCTGTGGGCGCTCTCCCTGGAGGCGCGACCCCACCCCGACTTCGCCGCCGCCATCGACAACGAGCTGAACCCCGCCGTACCCCACGGCGCCGCCGGTCGCGTCACCGAACTCACCCGCAGCCTCGAAGAGAAACGCGCCCAGATCCCCTGGGGCACCACACCTGCGGAACTGGAGGCGAGCGCCGCCGCGCACGCCGCCCGCGAGGGGATGCGCTCGGCCGGAATCCTCAAGCGCGTACCCGCAGAACCGTTCGAGGACTCCACCGACCCCGTGGTCCTCCTACAGGGCGCGAACCTCAACGCCCCGCTCACCCGCGGCTCCGCCCTGCCCTGCCGACCCGCCGACCGCCTGGTCACCGCGATCGGAGCAGTCAACGCGGGCTCGGTCGTCACCGACGTCGCCCGGATCGCCACCGGCGGGCTGCCCGCCGTCGTCCCGGCCGCCCTCACCGAGTTCTTCATCCTCGCCCGCACCCCCGACCTGGGAACCGTCAAACCGGAGCAGGTCACCGGCGCGCTCCCCGCGTACGGCACGGAGGCCTGGCGCCAGCCCTGGCAGCCGCTCTACCTCATGTGGAAAGCCAGTTACACCCCGCTCGCCTACGAGGAGAACGGCCAGGCCCGCTGGCGCTTCGACGGTACCCGCTACCGCTGGACGGGCCAGGGCGAGATCCCCGAACCCGTCGAGGTGATGGGCCGTCAGATCCTCACGCCCAGCGCCGGGCACGCCCTCGCCGGACAGATCGACAACTACACGGCCTACCGCGCCGACCTGCCCCAGGAGCTGACGCGCCGGCTGCGCGAGGACGCCCGGAAGCAGGACTTCCTCTCCCAGACCCTCGACGGATTCGGCGCGACCCTCAGGCAGCGCGAGACCCGCGCGGGCCGCCGCCCGCCCCAGGCCGTCGAGCTCCTCACCGGCCCGATCGACAGCCCGGCCCCGGTGCCCGGCACCCCGCCCAAGTACGGCGGCCAGCCCTGGAAGGACTCCGTCTTCCACGAACTGCGCGCCGGGCAGCTCGCGTTCACCCGCCTGTCGGTCGTGGACCGGTTCGGCCGGGCCGTCAACCTCGTCCAGGACGAACTGCACTTCGAGCCCGTACGGCCCGGCTCGATGACCCCCGACCACCCCATCGACGAGCTCGCCCCCGACCGCCTCGTCGAACTGGGCCCGCGCCTGCTCCAACCCGCCCGGCTGCGCCTGGACTTCCTCGCGGGCGACCGCGACGAGGACGTCGCCGTCACCCCCGGCGCCAACCCGGTCTGCGCCTGGCTGCTGCACAACCGCCTCGACCGCACCCTGGCCTGCTTCGACCCCGAAGGGGTGGCCCTGGGCGAACTGCGCGAGGTCCTCTCCCCCGACGGGCGGCGCGTCGTCGACTGGGTCGCCCTGCCCGGCTCCTCCGTCACCGAACTCGCCCGGCTGGAAGCCGTCTCCCCGCACGCCTACCGTTTCCTCGCCGCCATCCGGCAGCGCGGCCCGGCCGTCCTGGCCGCCGTGCGCGCCACCCTGGACGACTCCCTCTCCATGATCGACCCCGACGGCCCCGAGGACACCGGCCTCGGCTTCCTGCTCGGCCGGCCCCTCGCCCTGGTCCGCACCCGCCTGGACCTGGAACTGTGCGGCCCCGCCCGCAGGACCGTCGGCTGGACGGAGGTCATCGACCCGCCGGAGCCGCACCTTCCCGGCTACCAGTGGTTCGTACGGCTCGGCGAGCCCGCGCACACCGACGACGGCCTCGTCGGCTGCGTCCTGGACGACGACTACGACCACTTCGAGACCGTCATCGCACCGCGCGGCGACCACGGCGGCTACCTGCGCCGGATCCCCACCGACAGCGAACCGCCCGTCCGCCTCTCCTTCGGCGGGCAACCGGCCCTGGCCACCCTCCTGGTCGACCCGCGCGTGCCGGTCCACGCCACCACCGACATCCTGCCGACCGGCACCGTCCACGTGCCGCAGGAGTTCACCGCCCGGGCCCTGGCCCGGATGACCGTCGGCTTCCGCGCCGGCCCACTGCTGGCCGCCGAGGCCGCCGGCACGGCCGTCATGCCCGCCCCCGCCACGGTCACCGGCACCTGGGCCTGGGCCGAACCGCACGGCACCGGCTGGCGCACCCTGCCCATCACCGTCCCCGACCCCGCCGCCCTGCCGCTGGGCCGCCCGGAGATCCGCTCCGGCTTCCTGCTGCTCGGCGACGCTGCCACCGCCGCCACCGCCGCCGACCACGACCACCAGAACGGACCCGCCGCATGAGCCTGACCGTCTCCCAGTCCGTCGCCGTCGGAGGGGCCCAGACCGCCTCCTCCGACCAGTCCGGGCTGGCGTACGAGATGACCACCAAGCCCGACCCGGTACGCGTCTCCCCGGCCACGGGCGCGCTGGAGAAGGCCGACATCGTCATCGTCGGCAGCCACCAGGGCTTCAACCCGATCGAGATCCGGCGCATCACCGTCGGCTTCCCCATCGGCGACCTCTCCCACGCCCTGACCGAGCACCTGAAGGAGATCGAAGCCACCGTCAACCACGCCGGCGCGAGCTGGACCCCCTCCCACAACGAGCCCGAGCAGGAGATCGTCTTCAACGCACCGGGCGGCGCCGTCGTCGTGAACCCCGGCCAGGGCGTCACCATCCAGCTGCGCAACATCCCCGTCAACCGCCAGGTCGGCACCGTCCCGCTCACCGTCATCGTCAGCTGGCGCCGGGCCGGGACCAGCGCCTCCTACAAGGACGACATCGACCTGCTGCCCGTCGGCAAGTTCCCGCCCGACTTCCGGCTCGACAACCTGCGCGCCAACCCGATCGCCCTCGACCACAGCGGCAGCACCACGCTCACCTGGGAGGCCTCCGCGGGCGCCACCTACAAGCTGCTCTACGGAACCGCCGAGATCGACGTCACCAACGTCCGCACCTACACGGTCAACAACCTCCGCCAGACCACGCCGTTCTACCTGCGCGGCGTCGCCCAGTCCGGCAACACCACCGTCGAGCGCACCCTCACCACGCTCGTCACCGTCAACATGCCGGACCTGGAGGTCACCAACCTCTACGTCAGGGGCACCCTGAGCACCCTGCGCGTCTCCAACCTGATGTGCATGAACTTCACCCCCCAGGACGGCTGGAGCGCCCCCGTCCCGGTCTCGGTCCACTCAGGGGCCAAGCCGCCGGCCGTCACCGTCCACAACGGGCGACTGCACTGCGTCCACCGGGCCCTGATCGGCGACCACCTCATGTGGACCGCCTCCGCCGACGGCCTGGACTGGCTCCCCGACCAGACCCTCGACTTCCGCAGCCCCGACACCCCGGCGCTGGCCTCGTTCGACTCCAAGTTGTACTGCGTCTTCCGGGGCATGGACGACCGTCTGGCCTGGAGCACGTACGACGGGATCCGCTGGAGCGAGCCCCAGCCGATGGAGTGGTCCACCACCCACGCACCGGCCATCGCCACCTTCGAGGGCAAGCTCTACTGCGTGTTCCGCGCCGACGACGGCCGGGTGCTCTGGACCACGTACAACGGGACGAGCTGGAGTCAGGCGACACGGGTATCGACAGCCATCAGCACCGGCGCCGCGGCCCTGGCCGTCGGGCCCGGCCGGACGGTCGGAACCCAGGCGCTGCACATGGTCTCCCATGACCCGGATGGGCAGTGGAGGCAGTCGCAGTCACCGTTTACCGGGATCAGCACCATCCCCTACGGGGTCCAGCCCACCTCGCACGGGCCGGCGGCCCTGGCCACGCTCGGACAGACCATCTACCTCGTCCGCCGCGGCGAGGACGGCGCGTACCTCCGCCAGTACACGCAGACCACCTCGAGTGCGTGGAGCACGGCGTCGCCCATCGTCACCAACTCCACCAAGGACGGCGCCGCCATGACCGTCTTCAACGACAAGATCTACCTCTTCTACATGCGCTGAACGCGCTGCGGACGGCAAGGCCACCGATCAGGGCGGTCGTTCGAGCCCGGTGAACCGCGTCGGCCGTCGCGTCCGTTCCTGTCCAAGGGGTTCTGCCGGCCAGGGTGCGACGGTGCACCGCGGCGGCCGGTCCTCCCGCGGTCCATTCGAATCCACCAAGCAAAACGGACGAACGTGAAATCCACCAGAATGCCTGAAGCGTGCAGACGCTGGACGGCAGCGATATGCTCACTCGCCCTTCTCCTGGTACTCGCCCAGCTGATCAGCGCGGCGCCGCCCGCCCACGCGGCCGTCAACGGCTACCGGTTCGCGACGTGGAACATGCGGGGCGCGAGCGAGGGCAAGAAGTGGACGGAGGACATCCCGGGGTTCTTCGAGGACCGCTCGATGCACCGGCCGCGAAATGCCGTCCTCATGATGCAGGAGGCAGGCGCCATGCCCGCCTCCTCCCCCAGCAATCCCATCACCACGCACGCCTTCAACCCGGGCTACACGGACTACACCAATCCGGTGGGAGTGCCGGCGACCGTTCCGATCACCGTGTACCAGTACAACTTCGGGACGGCCAGCCGGCCCACCCACACCCTCTACTGGATTCGGACCGACACGAACCCGACCACCCCGGGTAGCGGCCGGGTCAACATGGCCATCATGGTCAGACTGGACCAGCTCAACGGAAACGTTCCGCAGCCGCTGGTGATCCAGCCGGACACGATGCCGGGCGGCTCGCGGCCGCGGCCCTTGATCGGCGTGCGCATCGGCAACGACTCGTTCTACAGCATCCACGGATTCTCCGGCAGCGGAAACGACCGGCACCGCGCCGTGGCCGCGGTCCGTGACCGCGGCTCCGTCCCCGGCGGACAATGGGTCGTCGCCGGTGACTTCAACTACAACCTCCAGAGCCCGGGCGCCCCCGCGAATCCGAACGACGCGTTCCAGGGAATGCAGCCCGGAAACACCGTGATGAGGACGGGTGAATTCACTCATCACGACAGCGACCTCAACGAGAACAGCGAACTGGACTACGCCGTGTCGAGCGATCCGCCGACCGGAGCCGTCCGCGCGTCGCGGATGCTGAACCTGGGATCCGACCACTGGCCGGTCGAGTTCAACTCCCCGTTCGCCCAGCCTCCGTGCACGGGGTTCGGAGTGACGGACAACAGCGATCCCTGCGTACCGCCGCCCACCATGGCCGCGCGCAGCACAGGGGTGATCTTCAGCAACCGCACCGGTTGTGACCTGACGCTGGAGTGGCGCGGGCTGCTGCACGGCATCTGGACCGCCTCTCCGCCCGATCGCATCTCCAGGGAGCAGGGTGCGTCATGGGGCTCGGAGAGCTCGGGGATCGCGACCGGGACGGAGGCCAACGTCCGGTACGTCACCCAGAACTGCTCGATCAGGAGCAATGACAACCGCCAGGTGCAACTGCACTGGGACAACCCGTTCATCGGTTCCAACAGCTACGACGAGGCCGGCAGCGACTACTCCACGTTCAGGATCGACCGGGCGGGCGGCGTCGGCAACAACGCCGTCGTGACCTGGACCGTCGGGCAGAAGCCGCTGGCCGTCGTGGCGATGGGTGACAGCTACATCTCGGGCGAGGCCGGCCGCTGGGCCGGGAACGCGAACAGCGGAAGCGGCGGCTCCGCCTGGGGCACGGACCGGGCCTCATCCGCCTGCAACGCCGACGAGAGCAACTGTCAGCACGACCTGCAAGGGGTCTACGGGGACACCGGCTACGACGGGGGCAGTCGGTGTGACCGCTCCGACGTGTCGGAGATCGCCGGCGCCGAGATCGACGGCGTCCCGCCCGAGCTGCGGTTCAACCTGGCCTGTTCGGGGGCGACCACGGACAACGTGGTCCAGAGCGGCTTCAAGGGGGAGAAGCCGCAGGTCGAGCAGCTGAAGGAACTGGCGAAGCTCTACCAGATCAAGACGATCGTCCTGTCGGTGGGAGGCAACGACCTGGACCTCGTCGGGGCCATGACGCAGTGCGGGTTCAACTTCATGACCGGCCTGAAGTCCTGCAAGGCGGCGGGGGCGGACGGCGTGATCCGGGGCAAGCTCGCCGGCGTCGAGGACAAGGTGGTGGGCGCGACGGACGCCATCCACGCCGCCATGCGCTCCCAGGGTTACGACAGCGGGAACTACCGTCTGGTGCTCCAGTCCTACCCGGGCCCCATCGCCGACGCCGACGACAACCACTACCGCTACCCGGCGGAGAACTACGAGCGCTACCAGTCGGGCGGATGCCCGTTCTACAACGAGGACGCCACCTGGGCCCGCAAGGAGGTCATCCCCGCCGTCAGCACGATGCTCAGGAGCGCCGCACGGCGCGGGAACGCCTTCTTCATCGACATGCAGGACGCGCTCGCCGGACACGAACTGTGCCGCACCGGCACCAAGCAGGCCACTGCGGCCAACAGCTCGGCCAACCCGCTCCCGGCGGCGCAGGCCGAATGGGTGCGCTGGGTCCCGTACGTGCTGATGCCGTGGGGCTCCCAGGGCGACAAGCAGGAAGCCATCCACCCGAACGCCTACGGACAGCGGGCACTCAGCAGCTGCCTGACCCAGGCGAACAACCAGATCAGCAGCGGCGGCCGGGAATTCCGGTGCAGCTCCTCCCCCGGGTCCTCGCTGCCCTCCCTGCAGACGGTCGAGTACGACCCGATGTACACCTACGGGTCCGTGAACCGGGCCACCGGCTTCCTCGCCTCCGTCCAGGACCGCTCCGCCCCCTCCGTCCGCACGGACTACGTCAAGGACCCGATCACGGGCGACCCGCGGCCGCCGGCCGGGCCGGAGCTGAAGCTCGGCGTGCCCCGCAGCTACACGGGCGGCTTCTTCGCCCCCGGAGGGAAGTTCAAGGACGGCTACCAGTCGTCGTTCACGTACGACAACGCCGCCGCCGTCTACGCCTTCCTCCAGACCGGGGAGTACGACCGGGCCAAGAAACTCGGCGACAGCCTGCTGTACGCCCAGGACCACGACCCGGTCAACGACGGCCGCATCCGCGCGTCCTACCTGCCCGACCCGTTCATCACCACCCTCGGGCGCGACTACCCGGTCGGCACCCCCTACATCGGCGGCTGGTCCGTCTACACGGGGAACATGGCCTGGGCCGGCATGGCCTTCGCCCACCTGTACAAGGCCACCGGGGACGGCAGGTACCTCGCCGGCGCGCTGCGGGCCGCGAACTGGATCCAGGCCAACTCCGCCGACGACCGCGGCGTCGGCGGCTACACCGGCGGCTACGCCGACGACTCCCCGGGCGAGAACGGCACCGGGATGGTCAAGCGGACCTGGAAGGCCACCGAACACAACATCGACGTCGGCGCCTTCTTCGCCATGCTGAACCAGCTCACCGGCGACCAGGTGTGGAAGGCCCGTTCCGACAACGCCTTCACGTTCGTCAAGAGCATGCTCAGCGCCGACCTCAACCACCTGTGGACCGGCACCGGACTGGACGGGGTCAGCGTCAACGAGGACGCCGTCCCCGAGGACATCCAGACCTGGAGCTACCTCGCCACCCTCGACCCCGCCTACGCGCGCACCGTCGACTGGGCCGCGGGACGCATGGCGGCCTCCGACGGACCGGTGAACCCCGCGACCGGCCAACGGATGTTCCAGGGCGTCGGATTCACCACCCTCGACACCACCGGTGTCTGGTTCGAGGGCACCGCGCACCTCCTGGCCGCCTATCAGGCACGCAAGGCCGCCGGGGACACCGACAAGGCCAATGCCCTGATCAACACCCTGCAGCAGGCCCAGGAGCACGCCCCCAACGCCGACGGGGCGGGCATCGTCGCCGCGTCGCACGACTATCTCGACACCGGGCAGGGCGACCGCTACCACGCCTCCCTGCACACCGGCGCGACCGCCTGGTTCATCATCGGCGCCAAGGGAGGAAACCCCTTCCGGCTCTGAACCGACAGTCCACCGAAGCGGCCGTGTCCGGCCCCGGTACCCACCGGGGCCGGACAC